>NZ_JBXUOV010000016.1:0-60540 GCF_057196585.1 Micromonospora sp. ATLC20 | reverse complement strand
GTCGGAGGCCGGGTCGCCGGCCGCGAGCGCGGTCAGCCCGGCCACCGCCTCCCCGGCGTCGGCGCAGGCGACCGCGTCCCGGTACGCCAGCCGCCGCCGTCCCACCGCGAGCGTGTGCGCCACGTCGGCCACCGCCAGGTCGCCGTCGGCAAGCCGGACGGCCAGCCGCCGGGCCAGTTCCCGCAGCGCCGCCGGGCTGCCTGCGGACAGTCCCAGCACCACCGGGCCGGGTGCCCCGGCGTCCGGCTCGTCCGTCGCGGGCGCGGACTCGACGAGTACGTGCGCGTTGGTGCCGCCGAGACCGAACGAGCTGACGCCCGCGCGCCGCTCCCCCGTCCACGGCCGGGTTTCCGCGCCGACTTCGGCGGCCGCGGCGGCCAGGTCGATGTCGCCGTGCGCGGCGGTGAAGTGCGCGGTACCCGGCACCTGCCCGGTGCGGACCGCGTACACGGCCTTGATCAGCGAGAGCACGCCCGCCGCGGCGTCCAGGTTGCCGAGGTTGCCCTTCACCGAGCCGAGCAGCAGCGGAGCGCGTGCGCCCCGGCGTACCCGGGCCAGCGCGTCCACCTCGATCGCGTCGCCCACCGGCGTGCCGGTGCCGTGCCCCTCCAGGTAGGCCACGTCGGCCGCGTCCCAGCCGACCGACGCCAGCGCCTCCGCCATCACCGCCGCCTGCCCGGACACGCCCGGCACGGTGAAGCCGGGCCGGTCGGCGCCGTCGTTGTTCACCGCCCACCCGGCGAGCACCGCGTACACGTGGTCGCCGTCGGCGCGGGCGTCGGCGAGCCGCTTCAGCACCACCGCCCCGGCGCCGTTGCCGAACACCTGCCCGGTGGCGGCGGCGTCGTACGGCCGGCACACCCCGTCGGTGGCCAGCAACCCGCCGGGCCGCAGCCGGTAGCCCGCCTGCCGGGTGGAGACCACCGCCGCGCCGCCCGCTATCGCCACGTCGCAGCGGTAGTCCAGCAGGCTCTGCCCGGCCTGGCACACCGCGACGAGCGCTGTCGAGCAGGCGGTCTGGACCGCCACGGCCGGGCCGGACAGCCCCAGTGCGAACGCGGTACGCGTCGGCAGGTAGTCGCAGCCGGAACCGGTCAGCGCGTCGTCCCAGTCCTCGGCGAGCGTACCCGCCGCCGGTGCCAGCGCGGGGTTGCCGAGCAGGTGGTGGTGCAGGTAGCGGTTGGGCGCGCATCCGGCGAACACGCCGATCTGGGCCGGGTCGCGGTCCGGGTCGATCCCGGCGTCCTCCAGCGCGTGCCAGGCGACCTCCAGGAACAGCCGGTGCTGCGGGTCGAGCAGCGCCGCCGCCGCGGCGGGATAGCCGAACAGGTCCGCGTCGAAACCCTCCAGGTCGTCGAGCCGGCCGAACGCCGGCACCCAGTCCGGGCCGTCCGGCGCGCCCTCGCCGGCCGGGGTCCGGCGCACCGAGTCCACCCCGGACAGCAGGTTGCGCCACAGCGCCTGCGCGTCGTCCGCGCCGGGGACCCGGCAGGACAGGCCCACCACCGCGATCCGGTCGTCCTCGCTCACGCCCGTCCCTCCCCGCCGCCGGCCCGCGCGGCGGCGCGGCGGGCCATCCGGCGTCCGACCGCGGCCAGCCGGCCGTCCTCCGGTACGCCCGCAGCGTCCCCTGACGTCTCCAGGTACGCGGCCAGCGCCGCCACCGTCGGGAACTCCACCAACCGGGCCAGCGGCACCCTGCGGCCGAGGTGTTCCTCCAGGTACCCCTGCACCAGGGCGAGCTGGAGCGAGTGCCCGCCCGCCTCGAAGAAGTTCACCAGCCGGTCCACTGCGGGCAGTTCGAGCACCGTGCACCAGCCCGCCGCGATGGTCTGCTCGACCGGCCCGGCCGGCGGCCCTCCGGTGACCGGCCCTCCGGTGACCGGCCCTCGGGTGACCGGCCCTCCGGTGTCCGGATCGGGCAGGGCGGCCTGGTCGAGCTTGCCGGTCGGCCCGATCGGCAGCTCCGGCACCGCCACCACCGCCCGGGGCACCATGAAGTCCGGCAGCACGGCGGCCAGCCGTTCCCGCAGCGCCGGCGGCGCGACGACAGTACCGGCGGCGGCGACCACGTACGCGACGATCTCCTGCTCGCCCGCGCCGGACACGCCCCGCCGCGCCACCACCGCCGCGTGGGCCACGCCGGGCAGCGCCGCCAGGCAGGCCTCGATCTCGCCCAGCTCCACCCGGTAGCCGCGGATCTTCACCATCCGGTCGCCGCGGCCCAGGTAGACGAGCATGCCGTCGGGCAGCCGCCGCGCGATGTCCCCGGTCCGGTACGCGCGCACCCCGTCGTGCTCGGTGAACCGGGTCGCGGTCAGCTCCGGCAGGCCCAGGTATCCGAGCGCGACGTGCGGGGTGCGCACGACCACCTCGCCGGTGAGGCAGGCGGGGCGTCCGGCCGGGTCGGTCAGCACCACCTCGACGCCCGGCAGTGGATGCCCGATCGGCACGACTGCCCGCCCCGGGTCGGCGTCCGGCGGCAGGTGGTGCTGCGCGGCGAAGCTGATCTCGGTGGTGCCGTACCCGTTGACGAACACCACGCCCGGCGCGAACGACCGCCGGGCCAGCGTCACGTCGTGCCGGGTGACCTCCTCGCCGCCGAGGACGACGGCGCGGACCGACGGCAGCCGCCCGTGCTCGCCGAGGCTCGCCACCACGTACCGGAAGACGGTGGGGGTGGAGTGGTAGACGGTGACGCCCCGGTCGGCGAGCGCGCCGGTGAGGTGGCCGAGGCCGTGCGTGCGGACGTCGACCGGGACGGCGGCGGCGCCGGACAGCAGCGCGCTGAACGTGTCGGTGACCGCCATGTCGTAGCCGAACGAGGTGAGCACGCTCGTGCGGTCGTCCGGCCGGACGGCGAAGTTGCGCACGTGGTTGCGGACACCGAACAGCACGTTGCGGTGGCTCTGCACCACGCCCTTCGGCTTCCCGGTGGACCCGGAGGTGTAGAGCACGTACGCCGGGTCGTCCGGGCGCGCGGGCCCGGCCGGCACCGGCACGCCGGGGTCGCCCCGGCGCAACGACACGACCGGCAGCTCCAGCCCGGCGTCGGCCGCGAGCGCGGCGGCCCGCGCTTCGTGACCGGGGTCCGCGACGATCGCCCGGACGCCTGCGTCGCGCAGCATCGCGGCCAGCCGGGCCGCCGGGTACGCCGGGTCCAGCGGCACGTACGGCGACCCCGACGCCAGCGCCGCCAGGATGCCGGTGATCGTGGCGACGCCGTGGCGGCACAGCACCGCCACCGGCGCCGTGACGTCACCCGGCCCGGCCAGCGCTTCGGCGGTCGCGGCGACTGCCGCGCCGAGTTCCCGGTAGGTCACCGTCGCGTCGTCGGCGAGCACCGCCGGCCGTTCCGGGTACGCCCGCACCGCCGCCGCGAACGCGGCCGGGATGGTGTCGCCGCGGACCCGATCGGCCTCGGTGCCGTCGCCGCCGTGCAGCCGCCACAGGTCCGGGGCCGGACGCCGCTCGTAGCGGGCCGACGGCAGCACCCCCGCCGACGACGCGTCCGGGTCCAGCGTGGACAGGACGTCGGCCAGGTCGGCGCGGAGGTCGTCGGCGTACGCGGCGGGCAGCCCGGAGACGGTGACGCCGGCCAGGCCGGGGCGCACCTCGACGGTGACGTCGACCAGTTGGTCCGGCGGCGCCGGGCGCACCGAGCGGCACAACTCCCGGATCGGTGCGTCGGCGGTCAGGTCGAGCGTCACCGGTTCGTCGCCGTGCCGCAGCGTCACCACGGGGGATCCGGTGTACCGGCGTACCACCAGAGCCGTGGCGGTGAGGACGACGGCGGCCGGGTCGACGCCCGCGGCGTGCGCCCGGGCGGCGAGCCGCGGCGGCAGGCCGAGCGGCTGCGGAGACGGGCTCACCGCTGGTCCAGGACGGCGGCGACCACGTCGGCGAGCGTGGACACCTCGGCGTCGGCCTCGGCGATCCGGAAGTCGTCGCAGTAGCTGCCGGTGCCGTGCACCACGATCTCGTACCCGGCCGGCACCAGGCCCCGGTCGACGGCGTTGCAGACGCCGGTCAGCGCCATCAGGATCGACCACTCCCGCAGCCGGGCCGGGTCCTCGGGCAGGGTCAGACCGGCGTCGGCGAGCCACTGCCGGGCGACCGGGTAGCGCCGGACGCACTCGCGCCGCGACACCACGATGCCGTCGCCGCCGTGCCGTCCGATGAGCGCGTTCATGGCCGGGGAGGTCACCGGGCGATGGGTGTAGAACGTCGGGTCGAGCACCTCGGCCGGGTCGTCGGTGACGGCCGGGAAGCGCAGGTCGGCGTCCTGCGTCCAGACGCCCCGGCTCTCGTCGAGCGTGTACGCCGGGCAGTGGTCCCGCTCGAACGAGCCGTGGCGCAGGCTGAGCACCATGTCCGGCGTGCCGAGGTGCTGCACGAGCAGGAAACCGGGCCGGTCGGCCGATTCGGCGTCGCCGGCCGCCTCCAGTACGTCGCGGCCCAGGTTGTAGCCGAGCAGACCGAACGCGCTGGACACGGCGTGCGCGTGCCAGCGCGAGCCGGTGGCCGGCGACACGTCGGCCTCGAAGGCGGCCCGGGCGGCGTCGGCGACCAGGTAGTTGCGCAGGTCGAGGGTGTACCAGAGGGTGACGCCGTGCTTGTCGTACGCGGTGGCGGCGTACTCGTCGACGAACGCGCGGCCGAGCGCCTTCACGCCCTCCGGGTCCGCGCCGGTGTACCGCAGCAGCGGGTTGACCGCACGGGTCGCGGGATCGGCGGCGAGCGCGTCGTGGCGGAACTTGTGCCGGGTCGCCGCCGGGGCCAGCACCACGATGGACAGCTGCTCCGGGGTCACCAGCCCGGCCGCGTACGCGCGGGCCACCGAGTCGCGCAGCGCGACGCCCTTGTTGCCGGAGGTCGGGGTGACGATGCACAGCCGCTCACCGGTACGCCGGATGTGCTCCACCGCCCGGGCGACGATCACCATCGAGGCGAATGTCTTCGTGGTGCGGGTGCCCGGGTTGGCGGTCAGGTCGAGCATCGTCAGGTCGTGCCCGCCGTAGTGGCCCAGCGGGGACCAGCTGACCGTGGCGGCGGCGTAGAACTCGCGTACCGCGGGGGTCAGCTCGGGCAGGTCGAAGCCGGGCGCGAAGCCGGGCGTGCCGGGCGCGTCGCCGGGGACCGCGCCGCACCGGCGCACCGCCGACGCGATGACGTCGTAGTAGTCGGTGATCATGTTGCGGGTGGCCGGGGTGGTCACGGTCATCGGGCTTCCTCCAACACACTCCGGGCCGGCGCCGGCGGCACCGTTCGCAGATGGTCACGCAGGGCGGTGAACCGGCAGGCGATCTCGGGCAGCTCGCCCGCGTGCCAGCCGCCGGCCAGTTCGGGCCGGTACGCCGCCAGTGCCGCCCGGGCGCGCTCCGGGTAGCGGACGTGGCCGCCACCGACCTCGACGCCGTCGCGGCGCCCGGCGGCGGTGTTCCAGGCGACCGCCTGCGCCACCGGCAGCTCGGCCGGCAGCCGCAGCTCGGTCCGGCCGCCGGTGAGCCGGACCGGATAGCCGCCCGGCAGTCCCAGTGGCCCGGGCAGGCTCGCCGTCACCTCGTCGCCGGTGGCGAGCGCCGCCACCAGGGCGGCCCCGGCGTGCCCGGCGAGCGCGTTCAGCTCCGGCCGGGGCAGCGCGCGGTAGCCGGCGAGCAGCCCGGTGACGTCCGGGACGGGCCGGCCGTCCAGCCAGGCGCGTACCTCGGCGGTGTCGTCGTCGTCCGGGCCGGGCGCGGCGAGGTGGGCGTGGTGGCCGAGCACCGCCAGCCGGCGCGGGCCGGGACGGCCGAGCGCGGCGTCCAGGCACGCGGCGAGCGTCGCCACGTTGCCGATGCCGCAGCGCACCGGCAGGTCCCGTGCGGCGAGCAGCGGGTTGACCGCGTCCGGGAACGCGCCGTTGACGAGCGTGGCGCCGGGTGCGCCGCCGGCCAGCGCGGCGGCCAGCCGGGACACCAGCTCGGCCTGCAACGCCAGCGTCACCCCGAAGCCGGCCGCGGCGATCAGGTCCGTCCAGGCCGACGGCGCCGCCGCCCGCTCGTACGGCGACTGCGCGGACGCGGCGCAGACCAGCACGTCGGGCCGGAGCCGGGCCATCGAGGCGGCGTCGGCGGCGTACCCCTCCCCCGGGTCGGCGCCGGGTTCGGCGGTGAACGGCCGGGCGGTGACGGCGACGGGGGTGCCGGCGACTGTGGCGCGCACCCGCGCGGCGCGGGCGAGCGCGTGGGCCGCGTCCGGGTCGCGGGCCAGGACCGTCACGCGCAGCGGCGCCGGGGTGTGCGTCGCCGCCAGGGCGTGGCACAGCGAGCGGGCCAGCCGGCCGGCGCCCACCACGACGACGTGCCGCGCGTCAGCGGACCGGGCTGACATCGCGTCCCGCCTCCGTGACCCGGTCGACCCAGTCGGCGAACGATCCGGCGCGCAGGCAGCTCGCCGGGGACACCTCCAGCCCGGCCATCTCCCGTACCCGCAGCGCCATCCGCAGCGCGGTCAGCGAGTGCCCGCCGAGCGCGACGAACGTGTCGTCGTCGTGCACCGCGTCGACGCCGAGCGTGGCCCGCCACGCCTCGCGCAGCCGGTCGGTGAGGGCGCCGCCGCCGGGTTCCGCCGCGATCCCGGCGGGCCGGGACGGTGGCGGTGGCAGCTCCAGCCGCGCGACCTTGCCGTTGGGCAGGCGGGGCAGCCGGTCGACCAGGACGATCTGGTCCGGGCGCATCGCGGGCGGCAGCGCCGAGGCCAGGTAGCCCTGGAGCAGCCCGGTGGTCAGCAGGTGGTCGGCGGGCTCGTCCCGGGGCGTCGCCGCCGGTGGCGCTTCCTGCGGCCGTACGGCGTAGACGTAGCTGACGTCGGCGTCCGCGCCGACGTTCCAGTCGCCGATGTCGTGGACCTCGAACCCGGCCGCGCACAGCAGCTCGCGTACCAGCGGGGTGGTCACGCTGCTGCGCTCGACCTCCAGGCAGACCTGGCGAATACGCGGCCAGTGCTCGGGGCGCAGCCCGCGCAGCACGCTCAGCTCGGCGCCCTCGGTGTTGACCTTCAGCAGGTCGACGCGGTCCAGCCCGAAACGGTCCAGCAGGTCCGACAGCGTCACGGTCGGCACCACGTGCGCCACCGGGGCGAGGCGGCGGCGGGCGTCGGCCAGGAGCGCCGCCTGTTCGGTCTCGTCGGCGTCGCCGCCGCCGTGGCGGTAGTGCGACCGGACCAGGTCGGAGGCGGCGCCGGCCCGGTCGGCGCCGAGGCCGGACAGGTAGCTCAGCTCGGGGAACGAGGTCAGCTCGGCGGTGCCCGCCGCATCGGTCACGGCGGCCTCGACGACCGACGCGGACCCGGCGTAGAGGCCGAGGTTGGCGCGCAGGTACGGCAGTGTGTCCGGGTTCGGCTCGACCGCCACCAGCCGCACGTCGCGCGCCTGCCGGGACGCCCAGAGCGAGAACAGTCCGATGTTGGCGCCGACGTCGAGGACGACCGCACCGTCACCGACGCGGACGCCGAAACGCGCGTACTCGGCCTGGTCGAAGATCTGCCGGTAGAGGAAGACCGCCTCGTCCGGCGACGCCGCGGTGACCGCCATGCCGTTGGGTAGCGGGAACCGCGGCAGCCCGCCGACCGCCGGGGCCTGCCGGGGCTGCGGCACCACGTAGCCGACCAGGCGGGGGCCGTCGTCGGTGTCCGGGACGGTCACCACCACCGCGTCGTGCACGGCTGGATGCTCGCGCAGCACGGCGGCCACCTCGCCCGGCTCCACCCGGACCCCCCGGATCTTGACCTGGTCGTCGGCCCGGCCACGGAACTCCAGGAAACCCTGCGGTGCGACCCGAACCAGGTCACCGGTGCGGTAGAGCCGCGCGCCCGGCCGCGCCGGGTCGGGGCGGAAGCGCTCCGCCGTCCGCTCGTCGTCGCGCAGGTAGCCCAGCCCGACCGCGACCCCGCCGATCCACAGCTCGCCGGTCCCGCCCTCGGGCACCGGGTGCAGGTCGTCGTCGAGCACGTGGGCGGTGACGCCGTCGATGATCCGGCCGATCGGGGCGATGCTGCCCGCGTACGGCTCGGCGCAGTCCCAGTAGGACACGTTGATCGAGGTCTCGCTCGGGCCGTACCCGTTGAACAGCCCGCACGGCAGCACCTCGCGTAACCGCCGGACCAGCCGCATGTCCAGCGCCTCGCCGCCGCACAGCACCCGGCGCAGCGTGACGCAGCCGGCGAACTCCGGCTCGTCGAGCACGTGCCGCAGCATGGTCGGTACGAAGTGCGCGGTGGTGACCGCCTCCCGCTGGATCAGCCGGACCAGCCCGAGGCTGTCGAACTGCAGGCCCGGCCCGGCGACGACCACGGTGCCGCCCGCGATCAGCGGGGAGAGGATCTCGTGTACCGACGCGTCGAACCCGATCGACGCCTTGTGCAGCACCCGGTCGTCGGCGGTGAAACCGAACCGGCCGTGGCCCCAGGCCAGCCGGTTGACCAGCCCGGCGTGGTGCAGCACGACACTCTTCGGCCGGCCGGTGGAGCCGGAGGTGAACAGCACCAGCGCGGCGTGCTCGCCCGGCGGCAGCCAGCCGGTGCGATCGGTCAGGTCGGCCGGCGACCCGGCCCGCGCGGTACGCACGTCCCGCCAACCGGTGGACGCGGGCGCGGCGACGGCGGGCGGACGGTCGGCGTACAGGACGAGCCGGGGCGCCGCCGCGGCGAGCATCTGCTCGGCCCGGCCCGACGGCAGCTCGGGGTCGACCGGCACCGCCACCGCGCCCACCGCCAGCGTCGCGAGCAACGACGTCACGTAGTCGGCGGACCGGTGCAGGTACAGGCCCACCAGGTCACCCGGCCGCACGCGGGCGCGGCGCAGCAGCTCGGCCGTCGCGCCGACCCGCTCCCACAGCGCGGAGTAGCTCACCTCGCCGTCCGGTCCGACGATCGCGGGCCGGTCGCCGTCGGCGCCGGTGGGCCGGTGCACCAGGTCGGTCAGGTAGCGCGGGCCGGTCACAGCGGTCACCGCGTCCTCGTCGCGACCGCGACGATCGCCATCCGGGGCACCTCGGCGACGAACTGCCCGTCGGCCCGGTAGACCAGCGGACGGGCCGGCACGTCGTCGCGACCGAGCCCGGCCAGGTAGCCGGTGTGGTCGAAGTGGCGGTTCAGCAGTCGCCACACCTCGTCGTCGGTGAGCGTGGCGAAGTAGTCGCGCACGCCGTACATGTCGCCGACGTAGTCGCGCATGCCGGCGGAGGCGGACTCGGCGCTGTCGGCGCGCACGATCAGCGGGTCGTACAGGTCGACGACGCGTACCGGCAGCCCGGCCGCGGTGAACAGGCCGGTCAGCTCGGCGCGGCTGAAGTGCCGGTAGTCGTGGCCGCCGGCGGCGTGCGGGTGCACCACATCGCCGAAGAACCCGGCCATCGGGCTGGACTCGTCGAAGTCGTGCAGCACGATCCGGCCGCCGGGGCGGACCACCCGGGCCGCCTCCGCGACCGCCTGCGGCCGCCGGGCCGCCGGGATGTGGTGCGTGCCGTACGCCAGCAGTACCGCGTCCACACCGGCGTCGCGCAGGAACAGGAAGTGCGCGGCCTGACGGACGGCAGGCAGGCCGTGGGCGAGCGCCTTGTCGACCATGTGGCCGGACAGGTCGCCGGTGATGAATGCGAGTTTGGACTCGAAGCAGGCGGACTGGCTGCTTGCGGCGCGGGCCACGGTGCCGTCGCCGCCGAGCACGTCGAGGATGAGCGTGACCGGGGCGGCGGCGTCCGGTGTGGCGAGGTCCAGCAGCCGCCGCATGCCGGTCCAGCGGACGAGCGTGTCCCGCTGGGCCCGGCGGTAGGAATCGCCCCGGCCGGTCGAGTCGGTGTCGAACTCGCTGACCGTGCCGGCCAGTTCCGCCAGCGCCGCGTCCGCGCCGGGGCGGCCGAAGTCGAGCAGCTCGCGCAGTTGCGGGTGGAGGGTCGCCACGGTGTGCAGGTAATCGCGCAGGACCAGGGACGGAAGGTACGGCCGGCTCATGTACACCTCGGCGCACGCGACAGTATGCCGCCTCGTCAGCGACGTCCCTTCGGCGAACGGATGGCAGACTTTAACACCGCTTCTCGGCCGTTCACCAGGTCGAATACCGGACATTGTGGAAGGTCCGGTACGGGTACGAGTCCTTACCCGTTCTTTGTCGCTTATTCCGCCACAGGGGTGTGACTGGCGACGATGTGTCGCATTAGGTCGATGATTTCCGGCAGATGGTCGGTAAGGAAGAAATGCCCGCCGGGAAACACGTGCCACCGCGGCTCGGTGACACATTCCCGGGCCCACCCCGCGGCCCGGTCCGGGTCCACGTGCTCGTCGCGGTCGCCGAGCAGCACGTGCACCGGCACCTCCAGCGGCGGCCCCTCGCGGTAGGCGTACCGCTCGGACAGCGCGAAGTCGGCCCGTACCCCGGGCAGGATCAGCTCCATCAGGTCGCGGTCGGCCAGCAGCGCGGCCGGCGTCGCCCCGAAGTCGCGCAGCGCGTCGATCAGACCGGCGTCGTCGAGGTCGTGCACGCGCCGCCGTACCAGCCGGGTCCCCGGCGCCTCCGCGCCGCCGACGAGCAACGCCAGCGGCGCGGGCGCGTCCCGGCGGCGCAGCTCCCGGGTCACCTCGAACGCCACCAGCGCCCCCAGGCTGTGGCCGAACAGCAGGTACGGCCCGGACGCCCGCTCGGCGACGGCTGTCGCCAGTGCGTCCACCAGCTCCGCGAGGTCGTCCACCGGCGGCTCGTGCAGCCGGGCGCCCCGGCCCGGCATCAGCGCGACCTGCACCGACAGCTCCGGCGCGGCCAGTTCCCGCCACTGCGCGAAGGAGGCGGCGACGCCACCGGCGTACGGGAAGACGAACACCTGGGCGTCGCCGGACGAGGAGCCGGCCGGCCCGAACCAGCGGCTCGCGGTCACCTGGGACATGGCCAGGAGCATAGGGCCGCACCACTCCCGGCTCGGCGGACGGGCCTGTGTGGACAGCCGGTCGGCTGGCACACTACCGGGATGCGGCGGGGGGTCTGGTCGGTGCTGGCGATGCTCGTCGCGGCCGGGCTCGGCGCGTCGGTCGCCTGGCTGCCGAACGCCACCGACCGGCAGCTCACCCTGCTGCAGTCGGTCCTCGCCGTCCTGGCGGCCGGCGGGCCGATCCTGGGCTGGCTGTGGCGGCGCAACCACCGGGGCACACGCCGCCCCGGCCCCGAGGCGCAGCGGGCGGCCGACGAGCTGGCCGCCGCCGTCCTCGCGCAGTGGAGCCGCGCGGCGACCGAGCGCGGGCTGTGGGCGCCGGTTCCGATCCGGGTCCACTGGCGGTGGTCGGACCGGCCGGTCACCGGGCCGGTGGACGCCGCCGCGACCGAGGGCGACCTGGTCCGGTTCCCGCCCCTGCCGGCCGTCCCGCCGGTGCGGGCGGCCGACCTCGCCCACGGCGACCTGCACGACCTCTTCCGGGTGTACGCGGGCCTGGGCTCCGGCCGCCTCCTGCTGCTCGGCGGGCCCGGGGCGGGCAAGTCGGCAGCGGTCGTCCTGCTGCTGATCGACGCGCTGGAGCACCGGCAGCGCCTGCCGGAGCAGGAACGCGCACGGGTACCCGTGCCGGTGCTGCTGACCGTGTCCGGCTGGGATCCACGCCGGCAACCGGTCGCCGACTGGCTGGCCGCCCGGCTGGCCGCCGATCACGATGTCCTCGGCGGGCTCGAACCGGCCCGCCGGCTCGTCACGGGCGGGCACGTCGCCCTCTTCCTGGACGGGCTGGACGAACTGCCGCCGGACCTGCGACCGGTCGCCCTGCGCGCGCTCGACGTCCAGACCACGTTCCGGCTGGTGGTGACGACCCGCAGCCGCGAGCTGGTGGAGGCGGTGGCCGCCGCCCGGCACCTCTCCGGCGCCGCCGCCCTGGAGCTGGAGCCGCTGACCGGCGCGGACATCGCCGCGTACGTCACCCGGAGCCGGACCCAGCCGTTGCCGCCGGGGTGGCAACGGCTGGTGGACGAGGTGCGCGACCGGCCGGACAGTCCCGTCGCGCAGGCGCTGCGCAGCCCGCTGATGCTGAGCCTGTTCCGGGACACGGTGACCACCGACGACGATGCCGCGGAGCTGCTCGACCGCTACCACAGCCGGGAGGCGGTGGAGGACGCCCTGCTCGACCGGGTGCTCCCCGCGGCGTACGCCGTCCAGCCCGGCGTACCGGAGCCGCGCTACACGGCTGCGCAGGCGGCGCGCTGGCTCGGTCACCTCGCCCACCTGATGAACCGGGCGGGCAGCCGCGATCTGGTGTGGTGGCACCTGGCGTCGTTCACCTCCTGGGACCTGTACGCGGTCTCGACGGTGCTCGTCACCGGCCTCGGCGCCGGACTGAGCGCGGGGTTGCTCGCGGGCCCGGCGTTCGGCGTCCTGGCCGGGCTGGCGTTCGGGCTGGTGCTCACGTTCACCGCCAAGCTCTCCCGGGACGTGCTGATCGGCCGGCGTCCGCTGCGGCTCCGCCGGATCAGGTGGAGCCGGGTGATCAGCCGTCAGCGGATGGAGAACGTGCTCGGCGCCGGGCTCACCGGTGCGTTGTTCCTGGGCTTCTTCGGGCTCCTCGTCGCCGCGTGCGCCGACGTCACAGGCATCGGGTCCGGCCGGGCCTTCCCGGTCTTCCTCGCCTTCACCGCGACCGGTTTTCTCGGTTGCCTCTCCCTGGGCCTGTACCTGGCGATGGCCGGCTCGGCGGGCGAGGACGACCCGGTGTCGTCGCGGCTGTCCTGGCGGCGGGACCTGTGGTCCGCGGTGGGCGGCGGCCTCTGGCTCGGGTCCGTGCTCGGCGTCCTGGGTGGCCTGGTGGGGCGGCTCGCCGGGTCGGCGGAAGGTGGCATCGCCTGTGGCATCGTCGGCGGCTTCCTGCTCGGCGTGACGTCCTCGCAGACCTGGCGCGCCCTGCTCGTCATCGTCGAGCTGCGCCGTACCGGGGTGGCGCCGCTGCGGCTGCTCCGATTCCTCGACGACGCGCACCGCCGGTCGGTGCTGCGCACGGTGGGGCCGGTCTACCAGTTCCGGCACGCCCGTCTCCAGGACCGCCTGGCGACCACCGCCGGTGCTACGGTGGACCGAAGTGATCCAGTGGCGATCAGGCAGGCAGGGAGACCAGACATGGCGGGTGACGACGACATCTCCGGGTGAGACCGGACATGTGACCGACCGCAGGCGAGCGCCGTGGTCGTTCCGTCGTACCCCGAGACCGTGTCCCCCGCCGGGCGGCTGAGGTCCGCCCGCCCTCATCTTCGAGGTCGTCTTCCTGATGTCCGATTCCTTCGTCGTCTGCTCGAACCTGACCTTCTCCTGGCCGGACGACACCCCGGTCTTCCAGAACCTCTCCTTCACCCTCGGCGGTGGCCGGACCGGTCTGGTCGCGCCGAACGGCGCCGGCAAGAGCACGCTGCTCAAGCTGATCGCCGGCGAGTACCGCCCGGCCGCCGGGTCGGTGACCGTCGACGGCGTGCTGGGCTACCTCCCGCAGAGCCTGCCGCTGGCCGCCGACCTCACAGTGGCCGAGGTCCTGGAGATCGCCCCGCTGATCGCGGCGCTGCACGCCATCGAGGCCGGCGACGCCGACGAGAAGCACTTCACCACGATCGGCGCCGACTGGGACGTCGAGGAACGCACGCGCGCGCAACTCGACCGTCTCGGCCTCGGCGACCTCGCCTTCGACAGGCGCCTGGGCACGCTCAGCGGCGGGCAGGTGGTCTCCCTCGGTCTGGCGGCGCAACTGCTCAAGCAGCCCGAGGTGCTGCTGCTCGACGAGCCGACCAACAACCTCGACCTGGGCGCCCGGCACCGCCTCTACGACGTGCTGGAACAGTGGCACGGCTGCCTGCTGCTGGTCAGTCACGACCGGGCGCTGCTGGACCGGATGGACCGCATCGCCGAACTAGACCGCGGTGAGATGCGCTTCCACGGCGGCGACTTCACCTCGTACGAGGCGGCCGTGCGGGCCGCGCAGGAGGTGGCGGAGAAGAACGTCCGCAGCGCCGAACAGGACCTCAAGCGGGAGAAGCGGGAGTTGCAGGAGGCCCGCGAACGGGCGGCCCGGCGAGCCGGCAACGCCTCCCGGAACCTGAAGAGCGCGGGTCTGGCGAGGATCGTCGCCGGCGGCTTGAAGCGGGACGCGCAGGTGGCAGCGGGCAAGGCGAACGAGATGCACTCCGGGCGGGTCGACGACGCCCGGGCACGGCTGGACGAGGCCGAGCGGGCGCTGCGCAACGAGAAGACGATCACGGTGGAGCTGCCCGCCACCACCGTGCCGGCCGGACGTACGCTGCTGACCGCCGAAGGGGTGCAGGTCCGGCACGGCGAGCGGTCGCTGTTCGCTGCCGACGGGGTCGACCTGACGATCCGCGGTCCGGAACGGATCGCCCTGCTCGGCGACAACGGCGCGGGCAAGTCCACGCTGCTGCGGCTGATCGACGGCGACCTGGAGCCCGAGAGCGGCCGGATCACCCGCGCGGACGGCCGGATCGCGTACCTGTCGCAGCGGCTGGACCTGCTGGATCTGGACCGTACCGTGGCGGAGAACCTGGCCACGTTCGCGCCGCAGGCCCCGGACGCGCAGCGGATGAACCTGCTGGCCCGCTTCCTGTTCCGCGGCCCGCGCGCGCACCTTCCGGTCGGTGTGCTCTCCGGCGGGGAGCGGCTGCGCGCCACGCTCGCGTGCGTGCTGGGCGCCGAACCGGCCCCGCATCTCCTGCTGCTCGACGAGCCGACGAACAACCTCGACCTGGTCAGCGTCGGCCAGTTGGAGAGCGCGCTGCACGCCTACCGGGGCGCGTTGCTGGTGGTCAGCCACGACGAGCGGTTCCTCGCCGCGATCGACGTGGGCCGCTGGCTGCGCCTGGCGGACGGACGCCTGGTGGAGACCGGTCCCCCGGACGCCGCCTGACCGGGCCGCCTCACCCGCCTGCGCGGTGGCCGGGTCGCCCGGCGAGCCGGGCGGGTGGTCAGACCGCCGGCAGGCGGACCACGAACCGGCACCCGCCGGTCACGTTGTGCGCGTGCACCCGCCCGCCGTGCGCCTCGACCAGTCCGCGCACGATCGCCAGACCCAGCCCGCCGCCGGCCGCCGGCGACTCGGCGCCGCCGGCCGGTGCGGGGGTACGGGCCCGGGTGCCCCGGAACGCCACGTCGAACACCCGGGGCAGGTCCGCCTCGGGAATGCCGCCGCAGGTGTCGGAGACGGCGAGCCACGCGTCGTCATCGTCCCGGCCGGCGTCGATGCGCACAGTGCCGTCCGGTGGCGTGTACCGCACCGAGTTGACGAGCAGGTTCGTCACGACGCGGGCGAGTTCGGCCTCGGCGGCCCGGACGGTCGGCCAGCCGGTCTCCGGGGCGAGCACCCGCACCCGCCGGTCGGCGGCCAGCGGCGCGGTGGCGGCGATCGCGTCGGAGACCACGTCGCCGAGCGGCACCGGGGACAGGGCGGGCCGCAGCGCACCGGCGGTGATCCGGGACAGCTCGAACAGGTCGTCGACAAGGCGTGTCATCCGGTCCGTCTCGACCCTGATCCGGCGGTGGTACTCGGCCACCGCCGCCGGCTCGTCGACCACCCGGTCCTCCAGCGCCTCCGCCATCGCCCGCAGCCCTGCGAGCGGCGTACGCAGGTCGTGGGAGACCCACGCGACCAGCTCGCGGCGGCCGGCCTCCAGCTGCCGTTCCCGCTGCCGGGCCTGGTCGGCCCAGACCGCCGCCTGGGCGAGGCGGCGGGCGAACGCCACCCCGACGGCCAGGCTGAGCGCCGCGGACGCGGCGACAGTGACGAGGACGACCTGGAGGTCGTGCGCGGACAGGAACATGGCCTGGGCGACGGCGGTGACGCCCGCCGTCACCGAGGCGATGGTGACCGCGAGCAGCACCGCGATGTGCGCGAGGATCGACCGGTGGCGCACCAGCCGCAGCGCGCCGACGCCGAGCGCGCCGACGGCAGCGCCGGCGAGCAGGGCGTAGAGCCCGATGACCATCAGTTCGTTCACCGGGACGCCTCCGACGGCTCGTACCGGTAACCGACGCCCCACACGGTGACGATGCGGCGCGGCTGCGCCGGGTGGTCCTCGATCTTCTCCCGCAGCCGCCGGACGTGGACGGTGACTGTGGACTGGTCGCCGAACCGCCAGCCCCACACGCGGTCCAGCAGCTCGGCCCGTGACCAGGCGCGTCCGGGGTGCGCCAGCAGGAACGCGAGCAGGTCGAACTCCCGTACGGTCAGCGACAGCTGCTGCCCGCCGCGCTCGGCGACGCGGCGGCCGGTGTCCGCGGTGAGGTCGCCGTCGCGCAGCAGCCCTGTCGGTCCCCGATCCTGCGGGGCCGCGCGCCGGAGCACCGACCTGATGCGCAGCACGAGTTCGCGCGGCGAGAACGGCTTGGTCACGTAGTCGTCCGCGCCGACCTCCAGCCCGGCGACCCGGTCGGCCTCGTCCCCGAGCGCGGTGAGCATGACGACCGGCAGGCCGGGCAGCCGGCGCCGCAGCCGCCGGCACACCTCGATGCCGTCGAGGCCCGGCATCATCAGGTCGAGGACCACCAGGTCGGGCGGCTCCTCCTCGGCCGCAGCGAGCGCGTCCGGCCCGTCGAAGGACAGCCGGACCCGGCAACCGTCCTGCTCCAGATAGCGCCGTACGACGTCGCTCACCGTCCGGTCGTCGTCGACGACGAGCACGTAGCGCCCCATGCGGCAGACGCTACCCATCGGCGTCCCGGCGCGGCGGCCCGCGGTCGGGCCGTATGCGGACGGAAAGATCTTTCCGCCGGGTCCGCGCCTACCGTCGGGGCATGGGCAGAAGACGTGTGGTGTTGTCGGTGCTCGCCGTCGTGGCCGTCACCGGCCTCGGGGTGAGCCTGTACCTGTTCCAGCCGTGGCGGCTGGTGACCGACCGCGAGGTACGCGAGACGCTGCCCACTGTGGCGGAGCCGCAGCCGGCCGGCACGACCGGCTCACCGGCTTCCGGCACGACCGGCCCGTCGCCGACCAGCGCGCCGCCCGCCGACGTGGTGCTCGCCGCCGGTGACTTCGTCACCCACGAGCACGACACGGCCGGCCGGGCGCAGCTCGTCCGCCTCGCCGACGGCCGTCGTCAGCTGCTCCTGCGCGGACTGGACACCTCGGACGGGCCCGACCTGCGGGTGTGGCTCACCGACCGGAAGGTGCTGCCCGGCCGGGCCGGCTGGCAGGTGTTCGACGACGGCCGCTGGGTCGAGCTGGGCCGGCTCAAGGGCAACATCGGCGACCAGGCGTACGACATCCCGGCGTCGGTGGACCTGGACGGTCTGCGCAGCGTGTCGATCTGGTGCAAGCGGTTCGCGGTGTCGTTCGGCGCGGCGCCGCTTGCCGCTGTGACGGGATCGGCGCCGGCCTGACACCTGTGCCGTCGGCCTCGGACGCTGGGCTACGCTGCGGGAAGCGCTGGTTCACCCGGTCGGCGACGGCCGGGTGTCGCGGGGCGTGTTTCATAAGGGCGGTCGAGCCGAGGCGGAGTCCAGGCGGCGGCCGGCCAGTTCTTGTGAAACACGCCCCTAAGAGGGAACCCGGTGAGAGTCCGGGACTGCCCCGCAGCGGTGAGTGGGAACGACAGCCGTCAACAGCACTGGGCCACGGCCTGGGAAGCGACGGCCAGTAGGCGACCTCGTGTCACGCCCGCGAGTCCGAAGACCTGCCCGCGTCGCGCGTACCACCGGTGCGCGCCGCCGTCGACCTCGCGGGTGGGTCGGGCGGGTGACACGCCGTAGGCAGGGCCGTCGGCGTGTCCTCGACGTGCACGCCCCGGCCGGTCGGCGGTCCGCTTCTGCGAGGACGGAACCGCACAGTGCCCGACACCATCACGCTCACCGGCCGACCACCGTCGGCCTCGCACCTGACCCTGTCGCAGATCATGGACCAGCACCACACCAACCTGATGGGCACGGTCCACGGCGGGCGCATCCTCAACCTGATCGACTCGGTCGCCGGGGTGGTCGCCGCCCGCCACTCCGACGGACCGGCCGTCACCGCCGCCATCGACGAGACCGCGTTCCTGCGCGCGGTACGCGTCGGGGACGTAGTGCACGTGGACGCCCGGATCACCTGGGCCGGCCGCAGCTCGATGGAGGTGGCGGTGAAGGTCAGCGCGGACCGGTGGGACCGCGCGGTGCCGCCGGTGGACGTGGCGACCGCGCACCTGGTGATGGTGGCGGTGGACGACGACGGGCAGCCCCGGCCGGTGCCGCCGCTGCACACCGAGACCGACGGCGACCGGCGGCGCTACCGGGAGGCGCAGATCCGGCGCGAGCACCGGCTGGCGCTGCGCCGGGCGCTGCTCGACGGCGCCGGGGAGGGCTGAGCGGTGCTCGGACTGTCGGCCGCCACGCTCGCCGGTTACCTGGCCGCGATCGTGGTGCTCATGCTCACCCCGGGGCCGGACATGATGTTCGTGCTCGCCAACGCCACCCGGTACGGCGCCCGGGCGGGCGCGGTGGCCGCGCTCGGGGTCGCCGCCGGGGAGGCGGTGCACGTCGCCGCCGTGGTGGCCGGGCTCGCCACCGTCATCGCCGCGTCCCCGGTGCTGTTCACCGCGATCCGGTGGGCCGGTGCGGCGTACCTGATCGTGCTGGGCCTGCGGGCGTTGCGCGGCACGGGCCGGCCCGGCGCGCGTGCGGACCGGCCGGACGGCGGCGCCGGGCGGGCGTTCCGGCGCGGACTGCTGACGAACCTGCTCAACCCGAAGATGATCCTGTTCAGCGTGGCGTTCCTGCCGCAGTTCGTCCGGCCCGAGGCGGGCCCGGTGGCGGCGCAGCTGGTGCTGCTCGGGGCGCTGTTCGTCGCGGTGCAGCTCGCCGTGGACCTGGCGCTCGGCGTGGGCGCCGGACGGTTCGCCGGGCGGTGGGGCGACAGCCGCTGGTCGCGGCGCGTCGACCGGCTCTGCGCTGTCGCCTTCGTCGCGCTCGGCGTCCGGCTGGCCGTCGGCTGACGGCCGGGCTGAGCCGGACGGCCGGCCGCCCGGCTCAGCCGGGATGCGCGGCCGTCTCCCGGGATGCCGGCACGACCGGCGTCCCGGACGGGGCCGGCCGCTCGCGGTCCAGGTGCAGGCGGAGCAGCACCCAGCCCAGCGACACGGCGCCGATGAACACGTACGCGGGCTGGGTGCCGAACGTGTCCCAGCAGGTGTGCAGCGTGACGGCGGCGGCGAAGGTGAGCAGGAACGCCGCCAGCTTCCGGCCGCCGGGCGCGGCGGCGAACGTGAACAGCGCGGCGGCGGTCAGCCCGGTCCAGGCCAGGTGCGCGGCGGGCGCGGTGAGACCGCGAACCAGCAGCGTCCGCTCGACCGCGCCGAGGTTGCCCTCCGACCCGACGAACGCGGCGAACGCGTAGCCCATGGTCTCCAGCGCGGCGAACCCGGCGCCGGAGGCGACGCCGATCACCAGGCCCTGCGCCGGGGACGGGTGCCGCCGCCACAGCAGCAGGATGCCGGCCGGCACGATCAGCTTGGCGGTCTCCTCGGCCAGGCCGACGAGCGCCATCGGCAGGACACCGAGGCGGTGCAGCGTGCCGTACTCCAGCCAGCCGGCGGCGACCACGCCGACCACGCCGCCGAGGAGCGCGGCGACGCCGACGACGGAGCCGGGGACCGGACGGCGGGCCGGCCGCCCCTGGGCGAAGGCCAGGAACGTGGCGGGCGCGACGCACGCGCCGAGCACGATCAGCGCCGGGATGAACGTGACGGTCCCGGTGCCGGCGAGTGTCTCCAGCACCAGCAGGTGAAGCCCGCCGCCGACGAGCAGGACCGCCACCCACGCCCAGCGGCGCCCGGTATTCCCCATACGCCGAGTATCGCGCCCGCCGGCCCGAGCCGGAATCGGGGGTAGGCACTGTGGACAGTGAGATCATTCCGACACGCCGACACGACATCTGGTGTTGCACACAAGCCCTCACCGCCATATATGGTGGTGCCGCAGCTGGTTCGGCCGAGCCCTCCGGGGCGGGGCCGAGGCAAGAGGGAACCCGGTGGGAATCCGGGACTGCCCCGCAGCGGTGAGTGGGAACGACAGCCGTCAACAGCACTGGGCCATCGGCCTGGGAAGCGACGGCCGGTAGGCGACCGGCGACCCCGGTCGGGCCCGCGAGTCCGAAGACCTGCCAGCGCGCCGTACGCCTCCGCGTACGGCGGCCGGAGGTCGCGCGGGACGACCGACGCCAGCAGCCGGGCCGGCCGCGCCGTGCCCGTTGGCGTCTCCCGCCGTCTCCAGACGGTGACAGCGAGGAGAGGTCATGACTGTCGTGCAGGAGAGTCCCCCGTCCGCCACCGGCGGGTCCGAGGCCCGCCGGCCGGCGATGCGGGTACGCAAGCGGGACGGCGACACCGAGCCGGTGGACGTCGGCAAGATCGTCCGGGCGGTCGAGCGCTGGGTCGCCGACCTGGACGAGGTGGACCCGCTGCGGGTGGCCACCAAGACGATAAGCGGGCTCTACGACGGGGCGACCACCGCCGAGCTGGACCGGTTGTCGATCCAGACCGCGGCGGAGCTGATCGGCGAGGAGCCGCAGTACTCGAAGCTGGCGGCGCGGCTGCTCGCCGCGTACGTGGACAAGGAGGTCCGCGGTCAGGGCGTGGCGAGTTTCAGCCAGTCGATCGCGTACGCGCACGGGCTGGGGCTGATCGGCGACGAGACGGCCGCGTTCGTGGCCCGGCACGCCCGCAAGCTCGACGACGCCGTGGACCCGGACGGCGACCTCCGGTTCGAGTACTTCGGACTGCGCACGGTCGCGGACCGCTACCTGCTTCGGCACCCGCAGTCGCGGCTGGTGGTGGAGACACCGCAGTACTGGCTGCTGCGGGTGGCCTGCGGGCTGTCCCGCACCCCGGGCGAGGCGGTCGGCTTCTACCGCCTGATGTCCAGCCTCGCGTACCTGCCCAGCTCCCCCACGCTGTTCAACTCCGGCACCCGGCACACCCAGATGTCGTCGTGCTTCCTGGTCGACTCGCCGCGCGACGAGCTGGACTCGATCTACGAGCGGTACCACCAGGTCGCGAAGCTGTCGAAGTTCTCCGGCGGCATCGGCATCTCCTGGTCGCGGGTGCGGGGCCGGGGCGCGCTGATCCGGGGCACCAACGGCCGGTCCAACGGCATCGTGCCGTTCCTCAAGACGCTCGACGCCGGGGTGGCCGCGGTCAACCAGGGCGGCCGGCGCAAGGGCGCGGCCTGCGTCTACCTGGAGCCGTGGCACCCGGACGTGGAGGAGTTCCTGGAGCTGCGGGACAACACCGGCGAGGAGTCGCGGCGTACGCACAACCTCAACCTCGCCAACTGGATCCCGGACGAGTTCATGCGCCGGGTCGAGGCCGACGGCGAGTGGTCGCTCGTCGACCCGTCGGACGCCCCGGAGCTGCCCGACCTGTACGGCGAGGCGTTCGACGCCGCGTACCGGGCGGCCGAGAAGAACGCGGTGCGCACGGTGAAGGCCCGGGACCTGTACGGGCGGATGATGCGCACGCTCGCGCAGACCGGCAACGGCTGGATGACGTTCAAGGACGCCGCGAACCGGCTGTCCAACCAGACCGGCGAGCCGGGCAACGTGATCCACCTGTCCAACCTGTGCACCGAGATCCTGGAGGTGAACGACGACGCCGAGACGGCGGTGTGCAACCTCGGGTCGGTGAACCTCGGCGCCCACGTCACCGCCGACGGCGTGGACTGGGAGCGGCTGCGCGCCACGGTCCGCACCGCTGTGGTCTTCCTCGACCGGGTGATCGACATCAACTACTACCCGGCCGAGCAGGCGGCGGCGTCGAACCCGCGCTGGCGGCCGGTCGGGCTCGGGCTGATGGGGTTGCAGGACGCGTTCTTCACGCTGCGCCTGCCGTTCGACTCGGCGCAGGCCAGGGAGCTGTCCACCCGCGTCCAGGAGGAGATCCTGCTGACCGCGCTGGAGACGTCCGCCGGGCTGGCCGAGCGGTTCGGGCCGCATCCGGCGTACCCGCAGACCCGGGCCGCGAAGGGTGACCTGCACCCGGACCTGTGGGGCGCGGAGCCGGCGCAGGCCGGACGGTGGGCGGCGCTGCGCGAGCGGATCGCCGCACACGGGCTGCGCAACTCGCTGCTGGTGGCGATCGCGCCGACCGCCACCATCGCCTCCATCGCCGGCTGCTACGAGTGCGTGGAGCCGCAGGTGTCCAACCTGTTCAAGCGCGAGACCATGTCCGGGGAGTTCCTCCAGGTCAACACGTACCTGGTGCGGGAGCTGAAGGCGCGCGGGCTGTGGACGCCGCAGGTCCGCGACCGGATCAAGCGGGCCGAGGGCTCGGTGCAGGACATCGCCGAGCTGCCCGCGCCGGTTCGGGAGCTGTTCCGCACCGCCTGGGAGCTGCCGCAGCGGGCGCTGATCGACCTGGCCGCCGCGCGGGCGCCGTTCGTCGACCAGTCCCAGTCGCTGAACCTGTTCCTGAGCGCGCCGACCATCGGCAAGTTGTCCTCGATGTACCTGTACGCCTGGAAGGCCGGGCTGAAGACCACCTACTACCTGCGTTCCCGTCCCGCCACCCGCATCCAGCAGGCCACCGTCGCGCCGGTGCTCGCCCCGGTCTCCGGCGTGGTCTCCGCCGTGAGCGACGACGAGGCGCTGGCCTGTTCCCTGGAGAACCCCGAGAGCTGCGAGGCATGCCAGTGACCACCACCGCACCGACCCGGCACATGCTGCTCGACCCCGGCATGGACCTGACCCTGCGGCCGATGCGCTACCCGCGCTTCTTCGACCGCTTCAAGGACGCGATCAAGAACACCTGGACGGTCGAGGAGGTGGACCTGCACTCCGACCTCGCCGACCTGGCGAAGCTGTCCCCCGCCGAACGGCACCTGGTGTCGCGGCTGGTGGCGTTCTTCGCGACCGGCGACACCATCGTCGCCAACAACCTGGTGCTCAACCTCTACCAGCACGTCAACTCGCCCGAGGGCCGGCTCTACCTGTCCCGGCAGCTGTTCGAGGAGGCGGTGCACGTCCAGTTCTACCTGAACCTGCTGGACACGTACGTGCCGGACGAGAAGGAACGGTTCGCCGCGTTCGCCGCGGTGGAGAACATCCCGTCGATCGCCCGCAAGGCCGAGTTCTGCTTCCGGTGGATCGACTCGATCTTCGAGCTGCGCGAGCTGCGGACCCGCGCGGACCGGCGGGCGTTCCTGCTCAACCTGATCTGCTTCGCCGCGTGCATCGAGGGCCTGTTCTTCTACGGCGCGTTCGCCTACGTCTACTTCCTGCGCTCCCGGGGCCTGCTCAACGGGCTGGCCTCCGGCACCAACTGGGTGTTCCGGGACGAGTCGATGCACATGGCGTTCGCCTTCGACGTGGTGGAGACCGTACGCGCCGAGGAGCCGGACCTGTTCGACGACGAGATGGAGAAGCAGGTGAGGGAGATGCTGGCCGAGGCGGTGGAGTGCGAGGTGGGCTTCGCCGCGGACCTGCTCGGGCAGGGCGTGCCCGGGATGTCGCTCGCGGACATGCGCGAGTACCTCCAGCACGTGGCCGACCGGCGCCTCGCAGTGCTCGGCATCGCCCCGATGTACGGCAGCGGCAACCCGTTCGCGTTCATGGAGTTGCAGGACGTGCAGGAGCTGTCCAACTTCTTCGAGCGCCGGGTGTCGGCGTACCAGGTCGGGGTGACCGGGTCGGTCACCTTCGACGACGACTTCTGACCGCCGCCCCCGCCCCGGCCGTCACGGCGGGGGCGGGACCGGGCTCTCACCGGGCAGCGCCGTCGCCCGGACCCGCCCGATCAACGCCACCACGGCGACCGCCATCACGGCCACCACCACGAACGCGCTGCGCAGGTTCAGGGCACCGGCGAGCAGGCCGATCACCGGCGCCGCGAGCAACGCGCCCGGCCACTGGCCCATCGCCACCACCGAGACGCCCTCACCGGAGGTGAGGCGCGGCTGCTCGCCGGCGAAGCCGAGCACCGTCGGGGTCACGCACGCCAGGCCGAAGCCGAGCAGTCCGAAGCCGGCCATCACCGCGGCCGGATGGGGGTACGCCACCGGCAGCGCCACACCCGCTGTGGCGACGAGCGCGGACAGCCGCACGAAGCGGATCCGCCCGAACCGGCCGGCCAGCCGGTCTCCGACCAGCCGGGCGACGGTGGCGGCGAGCGACAGACAGGTGTACGTGGCGGCGGCGAGCACCGCGGCGGCGCCCGCCACCTCGGTCGCGTACAGCGCGCTCCACTGTGCGCCGGCCATCTCGATGAACGAGGCGAGGAAGGCGATCACCGCGAGCAGCAGCAGCTGCGGGGTGAACCGGTCGCGCAGCCGTCGCCGGGCCTCGCCGTCCTTCGTCTCCTGCCGGGGCGTATCAGGCAGCCAGCGGTGCGTGCCGACCAGCAGCGCGCCCAGCAGGACGCTGGTGACCGCCATCTGCGCCGACGGGGACATCCCGATCGCCGCGGCGCCGGTGCCGCAGAGGCCGCCGGCCAGCATGCCGATGCTGAAGCCGGCGTGGAACGTGGACAGGATCGGCCGCCCGTAGCGCTTCTGCACCTCTACCGACTGGGCGTTCATCGGCGTGGCCAGCAGGTTCGCCGCGAAGCCCCAGACCGCCAGGCCGCCGACCAGCGCCACCACTGTGGTGGACGCGGCCAGCAGCGGCGCGTTGAGCAGGATCAGCGCGGCCCCGGCCAGCGCCAGCCGGCGGGTGTTGATCCGGCTGATCAGCACCGCCACCACGACCAGGGAGACCAGCTCCCCGGCGTTCGTGGCGATGTTCGCCAGGCCCCAGCCGGTGTTGCCGACGCCTACCGCGTCCCGCACCTCCGGTACGCGGGCCGACCACCCGCCGATGGCCAGGCCCATGATGACGAAGAGCAGCGCCACCGACCAGCGGGCCCGTACGGCCGAGCGTGGCACCGGCGGCGCGGGCTGCTCCGTCGTGTGCTGGTTCGTCGAGGTGTCCGTCATGGTCGTCGTACCTCTCTCCGATCGGTCCGTCGGAACTCCTACCCGATCGCGTGGTCGAGGAAGCACGCACCGTCAGGAAGGCGTACCCGCTCCGGGGTGGTGGCCGGGTCGGTGACGAGCGCCGAGACCACCGCGACGTAGTCGTCGATCAGGCCGCGTACCAGGTCGTCGCCGAACACGCCCCGGTTGCGGATCACCACGCCGCCGGCCCGGTCGTCGTCCACCACGACGATCGGCGAACCCCGCTTGACCCAGACGGGCAGGCATTCGGGCGGCACGTCGGCGGCGACCACCGGCGGCGGTGTGCCGGGCGCGGGCCGGGCGGTGATGTCGACCGGCTCCACCCGCAGCCCCGGGCAGTGCAGCACCGGCGACGCCGACGCGGCGGACTGGAACCAGGCGTCGAACAGGTGGTTGTCCGGCCAGGGGCGGATCGCCGCGAAGTCGGGGCGGACCGCCCGGGCCAGCCGGTGGAACGCGGTGGCGTGCGCGACGGCCTCGGCCAGCGAGGTGTGCGCGGCGCCTACCACCGCGCTCATCGGCGCGTCCGCCGCGACGTCGACCGGCAGGTAGACGTTGTTCGTGAACTGACCGACGAGCTGCCGGGACAACGGGCTCTCCCGGCCCAGCGTGGTGGTGCCCAGCACCACCCGGGACCGGCCGGCCCGCCGCGACAGCAGCACCAGGTACGCGGCCAGCAGCAGCACGTACGGGCTGGTGCGGGCCCGCCGGGCGGCCGGACGCAGCCGCGCGGTGACCTCCGGCGGGAACGCGAAGCGGGTGGCCACCTCGGCGCTGAGCGCGACGTCCGGCGCCGGCGGCGACGCCGGGAAGAGCTGGTACGGCTCCACCGGCCGCAGCCGGTCCCGCCAGTACGCGGCCCGGGCGGCGGCGTCGACGCCGTTGCCGGCCTGCTCCGCCTCCTGGAGCGCGGCGAGCGCGGTGGGGCCCACGCCCAGCGGCGGCTGCGGATCGGCCGCGCCGAGCCGGGCCGAGTACGCGTGGCACAGGTCCTCCACCACGACGCGGCACGACCAGCCGTCGGAGACCATGTGGAAGAAGCAGAGCGCGAGCACGTGCTCGGTCTCGGAGAGCCGGACCAGGGCGGCCCGCCACAGCGGCGCCCGGCCGGGGTCGAACGCGTCGTTGCGGTGCGCGTACGCGATCCGCTCGACCCGGGCCTGCTGCTCGGCCGGCGGCAGGCCGGACAGGTCGACGTACTCCAGCGGCGACTCGACGTGCGGCAGGATCCGCACCTCGGGCTCCACGCCGATGCTGTCGAACCGCATCCGCAGCGCGTCGTGCCGGTCCACCACGTCCTGCATCGCCTGCCGCAGCACGTCGACCCGCAGCGCGCCCCGCAGCCGGCGGAACTCCACCACCACGAGCCGTGAGGCGCCGGGGCGGGCCGGGTCGAGCGCGGTCATGAACTCCCACATCATCTGCTGGCCGGGGGCCAGCGGGTACGTCGTCGGCACCACCACTCCCTCCGTCAGGCCGCCACCGGCGCGACCGGCCGGCGGTCCGCCTCGTCCGGCCGATGGTCCGCCCCGTCCGGCTGGTAGTCGGCCTCGTCCGGCGCGCGGAAACCGGTGAAGAGCAGGTCGGGGCGGCCGAGCCGGAGTGAGGTGACGAACGCGGCCCCGTCGAAGAGCGTCTCGATCGCCGCGCAGGCCATCGACTCGGCCACCGCGCGCGGTCCCCGGTCGCCGCCGAGCCGGCCGGGTGTCTTCGCGGCGATCACCGCGGCCGCGACGGCCGGCACCGCGAGCAGGCTGCGCCCACCGCTGCGCCGGGCGGTCAGCAGCCCGGCCAGCGCGGTCACGGCGAGCGTGCTGGCGGTGTTGAGCACGAACCGGCGCCGGTGCGGGTGGGCGAGGCAGAGCCACTGCTCGGAGCGCCCGTACGTGGTGAACCGGTAGGCGACAGCGCGGAACGTGTCGGCGACGCCGGTGTCGTGGGTGATCACCCCGGCCGGGTCGGTGAGCAGCACGTAGCCGGCGTCGGTGAGCAGCAGCCCGAGGTGCAGGTCCTCGCCGCCCAGCGGCATCGGGGAGTCCTCCGGGAATCCGCCGACCGCCTCGAAGACGGAGCGCTTCACCGCCATGTTCGCCCCGGCGCCCCAGGACACGCGCTCGTAGTGCAGCGGCCGGGTCAGGTCGCCGAGCAGCAGGTAGGAGCGGCGCATCACGCGGAAGAACGCGCTGTCGCCGGGCTCGACGATCACCGGGCCGGTGACGCCGGCGACCTCCTCGCCGGAGGCGCGCAGCCGGGCCGCGTACCGGGTGATCAGGTCGGCCGGCACCCGGCAGTCGGAGTCGGTGAACAGCAGCAGGTCGTACCGGGCGTGCCGGACGCCCAGGTTCCGTTTGGCGCCGACGTGCCGGGGGCCGCGCACGTAGCGGGCGCCGTACTCGGCGCAGGCGGCGCGGTGCGCGGCGGCCGCGCCGGGCGCCGAGTCGTCGACGACCACCACCTCCACCGGTTCCGGGCAGTTCGGGGCGGCGTCACGCAGGCTGCGCAGTTGACGGCGCATCTCCGCCACCCGGTCCTTGACCGGGATGACGACGGAGACGCCGCGCGTGACGGCGCGGGGTTCGGTCGGTTCGCTCACGTGCGATGCGGATCGGCTCATGTCCCGAGGTTCGACCACCCGGATACAACGCCGATACACGGCGCCGGCCGGGCCGGCTACCGCGTGTGTACCGCTGATGTATCGATGGGCATCAAGGTCGAGGACATGACGACCTCCATTCCTCTCGACCGGCGGCTCGCCGTGGACGGTGGCCGGCCGGTCCGCCCGCCCGACCGTCCGTGGCCACGCTGGCCGATCCCCGCGCCGGACGCCGCCGGCAACCTCTCCGCGGTGCTGACCGGCGGCCGGTGGGCGATCAGCAGCCCGTCCGTCGGCGGCACCGGCCTGTACGAGCGGCGCTTCGCCGCCGACTTCGCCCGCTACGTCGGTACCCGCCACTGCGTGCCGGTCGACCACGGATCGAGCGCCCTCGTCGTGGCCCTGGAGTCACTCGGCCTCGGCTACGGCGAGACGGTGCTCGTACCGGCGCTGACCTGGACCGCCTCCGCGACCGCCGCGCTGCGCGCCGGCCTGGTCCCGGTGCTCGTCGACGTCGACCGCGACACCGGCTGCGTCGGGCCGGACCACATCGACCTGTCGGTGGACCCGCGCGCCGTGGTCGCGGTGCACTGGGCCTCCAACATGGCCGACGTGCCGGCGCTCGACGCGGTCACCCGGCCGCGCGGCATCTCCGTCGTGGAGGACTGCGCGCAGGCCCACGGCGCCACCTGGCAGGACCGCCAGGCCGGCTCGCTCGGCCGGCTCGGCTGCTTCAGCTTCCAGCACGGCAAGGTGCTCACCTGCGGTGAGGGCGGGGCCGTGGTCACCGACGACGACACGCTCGCGCCGGTGCTCGAGGAGCTGCGGGCCGACTCGCGCCGCTACCGCGGCGACCGGACGCCGGCCGGCGAGCTGGACCTGGAGGAGAGCGCCGGGGTGCAGGGCGCCAACTTCTGCCTGAACGAGTTCTCCGCCGCGGTGGCCTGCGCCCAGCTGACCACCCTGGACGAGCAGCACGACGTGCGCAACCACCACTACCGGCTGCTCGGCGAGCTGCTGGCCGGCGTCGACGGGGTACGGCTGCTGCAACCGGCGCCGGACCAGACGCGCATCTCGATCTACGAGGGCACGATCGTCTTCGACGAGCTGCCGGCCGGCATGGACAACGCCGCCGTGGCCGCCGCGCTCACCGCCGAACTGGGCCGGCGGTTCTACTGCACCGACGAGCCGCTGCACCGCAGCCGGCTGCTCCAGCCGTGGACGAAGCCGCTGCTCGCGCCGCTGGCCGAACGCTTCGCGGCGATCCACCGGGAGCGCACGTACCCCAACACCGAGTGGCTCGCCGCCCACACCGTCCAGACACACCACAGCACCTTCCTCGGCACCGAACAGGACATGGAGGACATCGCCGCCGCCGTCACCAAGGTGCTCACCCGCTGAACCGCGCCGTCCCGGCGCACCCAGAGAAGGAGTCTTCCCGTGACCGTCACCCAACGCGAGACCTCGCGCGCCTCGTCCCCCGACACGGACGCACCCGTCGGCGTGTGGCTCAACGGCGCCCGCGGTTCGGTCGCCACCACCGCGATCACCGGTCTGCTGGCGCTGCGCGCCGGCATGGCCGACTCGACCGGCTGCGTCACCGACACCGGCATGCTGCGCGACGCGCCGCTGGCGAGCTGGAACGACATGGTGGTCGGCGGGCACGACATCGTCGACACGCCGCTGGAGAAGAAGGCCGAGTCGCTCGTCGACTCCGGGGTCATCCCGGCGCCGGTGCTGGCCGCCGTGCGCGGCAGCCTGCCCGAGGTCGAGCAGAACCTGCGCACCGGGTACGACGCGCGTGCCGAGACCGCGCCACTGGCCGAGGTGGTCGATCGGCTGGCCGGCGACATCGAGGAGTTCCGCAGCCGCCACGGGCTGTCCCGGGTCGTCGTCATCAACGTCTCCTCGACCGAGCCGCCGGCCGACCACCGGCCCGAGTACGACGACCTGGACGCGCTGACCCGCGCCATGGCCGACCCGGACGACAAGGCGCTGCCGGCCAGCTCGGTGGTCGCGTACGCGGCGTTCCAGGCCGGTTGCGGCTTCGTCGACTTCACCCCGTCCACCGGGGCCCGGCTGCCCGCGCTGGAGATGATGGCACAGCGGGAGCGCGTGCCGTTCGCCGGCTCCGACGGCAAGACCGGGGAGACGCTGCTGCGTACCGCCCTGGCGCCGATGTTCACCTCCCGCGCCCTGCACGTGCTCTCCTGGGCCGGGGTGAACCTGCTCGGCGGCGGTGACGGCGCGACGCTGGAGGACCCGCGCAACGCCCGCAGCAAGCTCAGCTCGAAGTCGGGCGTGCTGCCCGCGCTGCTCGGTGAGGACGTCACCGCCCCGCTGCACATCGACAACGTGCCGGACCTGGGCGACCACAAGACCGCCTGGGACCACGTCTCGTTCGAGGGCTTCCTCGGCGTCCGGATGTCCATGCAGCTGACCTGGAGCGGAGTGGACTCCACGCTGGCCGCCCCGCTGGTGCTCGACCTGGCCCGGCTGACCGCCGCGGCGCACCGGGCCGGGCACGTCGGCCCGATCGAGGAGCTGGGTTTCTTCTTCAAGGACCCGATCGGCACCGACGAGCACGCGCTCGCCGAGCAGGCGCAGGCGCTCGCCACCTGGGCCAACGGGCTGGACGGCCGCACCGACAGCTGACCTTCGCACCGGCCGCCGGCGCGGCACCCACCGCGCCGGCGGCCCCGCCCACGTATCCGTAACGAGGAGTTCCCATGTCCCACCACGTCCCGAACGCGCCGGACCGGCCGAGCACGGATCCGGTGTGGACACCGATCCTGACCGGTCTGCACGCGACCGCGCTGGACTGTCTCCAGACGAGCTTCGCCCTGCTGGCCGACCACGCGAACGGGTCCGGCAGCCACCTCGCCCTCGGCGCCCGGTTCGGGTTCCACACCCGGGACAAGGACGGCCTGGTCACCGTCGAGGCGACCTCGGACGACCGGGCCGCCGAGGCGGTCGACCTGCTGGGCCTGCGGGTGGAGGGCCGGTGGATGCAGCTCGACGGCCCGCAGGTGCGCCGGCTGTCCGCCCCGGGCCAGCCGCTCTACGTGACCGCTGACGCGTACGACCTGCCCTGGTGCCCGTACCACGAGCACGAGCACATGCGGCACAGCTTCCTCGTCACGGCCGCCGCGCCGGACGAGGTCACAGTGGTCGACGCGTATCACAACGACACCGCCTGGGGTCCTGCGCGTCCCGGCGTGTGGCGGCTGCCCGCCGCCGCGTTCGACACGGCGCTGGCCGGCGGCGCGCACACCCTGGCGGTGACGGCGCACCCGGCCCCGGAGATCGACGTACCGGCCATGCTCGCCGGCAACGCCGCCCGGGCCGGCCGGGCCCGTCCGGAGATCGACGGCTACCTGGCCCGTACCGGCGCCGCCCTGGACACGGTGGCCGGGCTGCACCGCTTCGTCCTCGACGTCTGGCTGCTGGCCCGCGCCCGCGACCTGCACGAACACTGGCTCGCCGCGGTCGCGCCGGAGGCCGCCGCCGCGCTGGCCGGGCAGGCCGCGCGCTGGCAGCAACTCGCCACGCGCAGCTACGTGGCACTGCGGCGGGCCCAGGCGGGCCGGCCGGCCGCGCCGGACCTGGCGGACACGCTCGGCGGGCTGATCGCCGACCACCTGGCCGCGCTGGAGTCGATCGCCGGACCGGCCGGCGCGACCGGCGACGACACCGCGCGGCCCGCGCCGGAGAGGGCCGGTGACGACGGCGTACGCGCGGCGGTGCTCGGCGCGCTCGGCGACACCCTGGACCTGGACGGCTCGGCCCTGCGCACCACCGACGTGCTCCGGGAACTGCCCGGCTTCGACTCGTTCCGGCTGGTCGACGTCATCGACCGGGTCGAACGCCGGCTCGGCGTCGAGGTGCCGGCCACCGCGCTGTCCGCGGCCGACCTGCGCGACGTCGGCTCCCTGTGCGCCATGTTCGGCGCCGCCACCGGAGGTGCCCGATGAGTACCGAACTGCTGCACGACCTGCTGGACCGCACCGCCGAGACGCGACCCGACGCGCCCGCCGCCGGGGACGGGACCGTCGAGTTCACGTACCGTCAGGTCCGGGCCGACAGCCTGCGCCTGGCCGGCTGGCTGCGCGGGCAGGGCGTCCGGCGCGGCGACCGGGTGCTGGTGGCGCTGCCCGCCGACGCGACCCTGCCGGCGCTGCTGTACGCGGTCGCCCGGGCCGGCGCGGTCTTCGTCGTCCTCCGGACGCCGGCCCCCGAAGTCGCCCTCGCCCACGTGCTCGACGACGCCGAACCGGGCCTGGTCCTCACCGACGACCCGGTCCTGACCGGCCTGTCCCGCGCCCGCGGCGTCCCGGTCCACAGGGCGGCCGAGGCGCGGCACGCCGCGTCCGCCGCGGCGATCGGCGACGCGCCCACCGGCCCGGCCCCGCTCGCGGTCGACCCGGTCTGCCTGATCTACACCTCCGGCAGCACCGGCATGCCGAAGGCCGTGGTGTCCACGCACGCCCAGGTCACGTTCGCGGTCCGGGCGATCCAGTCGGAGCTGCGCTACCGGCCCGACGACGTGGTGCACGTCCTGCTGCCGCCGTCGTTCGACTACGGCCTCTACCAGATCTTCCTGAGCACCGTGGCCGGCGCCCGGCTGCGCCTCGGTGATCCCGGGGACACCGGAGGCCGCCTGCTGGCGACCCTCGTCGAGTCCGGCGCCACGGTGCTGCCCTGCGTACCGTCGCTCGCGATCAACCTGCTGCGGCTGCTCGGCCGGGCCGGCGCGCCGCGCCCGCCGCTGCGCCTGCTCACAAACACCGGCGCCGCCATGCCGCCGGAGGTGCTGGCCGGCCTGCGCCGGCTGCTGCCCGGCCTGGCCGTCCAGCTGATGTTCGGCCTCACCGAGTGCAAACGCGCGGCGATCATGCCGCCCGACGCCGACCTGCGCCGGCCCGGCGCCTGCGGGCGCGCGCTGCCCGGCACCGAGATCTTCACTGTGGACGCCGAGGGGCGGCGTCAGCCACCGGGCGTCCGCGGCGAGCTTGTGGTACGCGGCCCGCACGTGATGGCCGGCTACTGGCGGCGACCCGAACTGACAGCGCAACGCTTCCGCCGCGCCCACGGGCTGTTCCCGCAGTTGCACACCGGCGACCACGGTCACGTGGACGCCGACGGGTACGTCCACTTCGCCGGCCGCCGCGACGACGTCTACAAGGAGAAGGGCACCCGGGTCAGCGCCACCGAGGTGGAGGCCGCCGCGTACCGGGTCGACGGCGTGGACGCGGCCGGGGTGCTGCCGCCGGCCGACGGCCGCGACGGCGCGACGCTGTTCGTGGTGGCCGCGCTGACCCCCGCCGACGTGCTGCGCCGGCTGCGGGAACAGCTGGAGGAGATGAAGGTGCCGGCGCGCTGCGTCGTGCTGCCCGACCTGCCACTGACCGGCAACGGCAAGGTGGACCGGCGGGCGCTGGCCCGGCTGGCGGGTGAGCACGATGGCTGACCTGCCGTTCGACACCCCGGCGTACCGCTACGACCTGGCCCGGGTACGCGCCAGCCACGCCACCCTGGTCGCCGCGCTGCCCGCGCCCAGCCGGCTGTTCTACTCGCTCAAGGCCAACCCGCACCCGGCGCTGGTCGCGGCGCTGCACACCGCCGGCTGCGACGCGGAGATCTGCTCGCCGGGCGAGCTGGCCGCGGCGCTACGGGCCGGTGTGCCGGGCGAGCGCATGCTCTACACCGGACCCGGCAAGCGCGACGCCGAGGTGGCCGAGGCGGTGCGCGCCGGTGTCCGCTGGTTCTCCGTCGACTCGCCCGAGGGCCTGGACCAGGCCGACCGGATCGCCACCGCGCACGGCGTCGAAGTGCGGTGCCTGCTGCGGGTCAACGACCGGGTGCCCAACCCGGGTCAGGGGCTCACCATGACCGGCGTCGCGTCCCAGTTCGGCGCCGACGCCGACTGGATCGAACAGGAGCCGCAACGGTTCCGCTCCCGCCCGTCGGCCCCGGTACGCGGATTCCACCTCTACACCGGCAGCAACGTCGACTCGGTGGACGCGCTGGTGGCCCAGTTCACCGCGGCGGCGCGTACCGCCCGGCGGCTGCGGGACCTGCTCGGCATCGACCTGACCCTGCTCGACCTCGGCGGCGGCTTCGGCGCGCCGTTCGCCCGGCCCGGCCGCAACGCGGACCTGACCGGCCTCGCCGAACGGGTCGCCGCGGCCCTGGACGAGCTCTTCCCCGGCTGGCGCGACGGGGCGCCGACGGTCGCCTTCGAGTCCGGACGGTTCCTCACCGCGACCGCCGGCACGCTGCTGACGCGCGTGCTGGACGTCAAGCGGTCGCAGGGTACGCCGGTGGTGGTGCTGGAGTCCGGCATCAACCACCTCGGCGGGATGTCCGGCCTGCGCCGGCTGCCGCCGCTCGTACCCGCCCTGCACGCCGCCGACGGCCGCGACGGCGCGCCGCTGGAGGCCGCGATCGTCGCCGGGCCGCTGTGCACGCCGCTGGACACCTGGGCCCGCGCCGCGAACCTGCCCGACGTGCGGCCGGGCGACGTGCTGGCCGTGCCGAACGTCGGGGCGTACGGGCTCTCGGCGAGCCTGCTGGCCTTCCTCGGCCACCCGGCGCCGGTCGAGGTCGTCTGCGACGGCGACCGCGTCGTCGAGACGTCCCGGCTGACCCTGACGCGGCACCCGGTCGACGCGCCGGGCGCCACTGCCGAAACCCGAGAAGAAAGGTGACGTCAATGAACGCCGAATTCACCGAGTTGCTCCGCCCGTTCCTCAAGTTCGCCGGCGCGGACGAGATCACCGAGGAGTCGCGCCTGCGCGACCTCGGCCTGGACTCCATGCGCGAGATCGAGCTGCTGTTCGCCATCGAGGACACGTTCGGAGTCGCCGTGCCCGACGACAAGCTGGTCGACTCGACCTTCGCCACGGCCGGCGGGCTGTGGGGCGTGGTCGAGGAACTGCGCGCCCCGGTCGGCGGTGGTTCCCGATGACCGCGACCGCCGGGTACGCCCCGGCCGCCGAGACCGTCGCCGAGGTCGCTGCGGAGCACGCCCGCCAGTCCGACGAGGACGCCGCCTTCCCGACCGAGGCGCTGACCGCCATGCGCCGTACGGGGCTGCTGGGGCTGCTGGTCCCGGCCGCCGAGGGCGGTGCCGGCGGCACGCTGACGGACCTGGTCGACGTCACGCTGACGCTGGGCCGGGTGGACATGTCGGTGGCGATGGTCTTCGCCATGCACTGCCAGCAGGTCGCCGCGATCACCGCGTACGGCGGCGAGAAGCTGCGCGCCGAGGTGCTGCCGACGGTGGCCCGGGGCGAGCGGTATCTCGGCTCGGTCACCACCGAGGCCGGCAAGGGCGGTCACCTGCTGACCGCCGAGTCGGCGCTGGAGCACGACGGCGAGATGCTGCGGATCGACAGGCAGGCACCGATCGTGACCGGCGGCCCCTACGCGGACGCCTTCCTCATCACCACCCGCGCGCCGGGGGCCGGGTCGGCCGCCCAGGTGGACCTGGTCTACGCCGACCGGGACCAGGTGGAGACCGAGGTGACCGGCGGGTGGCGCCCGCTGGGCATGCGGGCCACGCACAGCGTGCCGATGCGGCTGCGCGGCGCGGTGCCGCAGTGGCAGGTCATCGGCGAGCACGGCGGGTTCCGGGAGATCGCCACCCGGGTCTTCGCGCCGCTGGCCCACGTCGGCTGGTCGGCGGCCTGGATCGGGGCGGCGGCCGGTGCGTACGCCCGGGTGCTGCGGCACGCCCGCAGCGAGGCGGGACGGCGGCAGTTCGCCCCCTCCTCCGAGCTGGTGCTGCTGCGGCTGGCCGGCATCCGCACCCGGCTGGACGCGGCGCACGCGCTGCTGCGGCACACCGTCGCGGTGGTCACCGACGCGCCGGACATGTCGGCGGCGCCGGTGCAACTGCTGCTCAACACGCTGAAGATCCGGGCGGCGGAGGAGTCCTTCGCCGCCGCCGACGAGCTGGTCGAGCTGACCGGCCTGCGCCACGGCTACCTGACCGACTCGCCGCTGACGCTGGAGCGCACCTTCCGGGATCTGCGCTCGGCCTCGCTGAACTACGCCAACGACCGGCTGCGCCTGGCAAACGGGGCGTTGTCGCTGCGCGACCCGGGGGTGCGTCTTGCCTGAGCCGACGCCGGCCGGGGACGACGCCGCCGCGGTGCGGGCCGCCCTGTCCGGTGCGGACCCCACCGACCCCGGCGCGGTGTGGCGCGCGCTGGGCGCCGCCGGGATCGTCGAGGCGCTCTACCCGGACGGCGTCCAGCCGGACCCCCGGCGGCTGTCGGCGCTGCTCACCGAACTGGACGCCCGGTGCCCGCTCGGCGTGACGCTGTCGGTCTGCGTGCAGGTCGCCACCGTACTGCCGCTGCTGGCCGGCGCGACCGGCCCGGCGGAGACCGCGCGGCGCGGCATGCTGCGCGGCGAGACGGTGGTGGCGCTCGCCGTCACCGACGCCGCCGGGTCGGGCTCGGACCTGCTCGACGCCACGACCCGGGTGAAGCCCGGCGACGACGGCGCCGTCCTGGACGGCGGCAAGGACTGGATCACCAACGCGACGAGCTGCGACGCGGCGCTGGTGCTGGCCCGGCACCGCGAGGCGCGGCACTTCACCAGCTTCTGCTGGGTGCTGGTGCCCGCCGCCGCGCCGGGCGTGACGGCCGAGTCCGCCGGGCGGGCGTTCGCCGGGTCCGGCGTGGGCCACCTGCGCTTCGCCGGCGTGGCGCTGGGCCCGGACGCCGTGCTGGGCCGCCCCGGCCGGGCGCTGGCCGGGTTCGCCCGGCAGGTCGGCGTCGAACGGGTCGCCGGGGCGCTGTGGGCCCGGGCGATGTGCCACCGGATGCTGACCGGCCTGCACGACTGGCTGCGGCGGCGGCCGGCCGGGGCGGGCACGCTGTGGGACCGCCCGGCGGTCCGCGAGCGGTACGCCCGGTGCCTGGTCGCCATGCACCAGCTCGACGCGCTGTGCGCGCCGCTGCTGGACGCGCCGGCCGCCGTCCCGTCCGCGGTCACCGGGATGCTGCTCAAGGTCAGCGCCGCCGAGACCGTGGACCGGGTCGCCGCCGAGGCGGTGCGCCTGCGCGGCGCGGACGCGTTCCGCGACGGCGGGGAGGCGCAGCTGCGTACCGAGGCGGTCATGTTCGGCATCGCCGGTGGCGCCACCGGCGCAATGCTCGCCGGCATCGCCGACCACGCCGACGAACTCGTGGGCACGGTGACCTGAGCACGACGTCCCGCGCCGGTGGCGCCGGAAGACCGATCGACGACAGCACAGTGAAGGGAGCAACGCCGTGAGTCTCTACTCCTGGTTCGAGCGGACCGTGGCACGCGTGCCCGAAGCGGTCGCGCTGGAGGTCGGCGGAGAGCCGGTGACCTACCGCCGGCTGCGCGACCTCGCCGACGGCCTCGCCGGGCGGATCCACGCCGAGGTGGGCCACCGTCCGCGCGCGGTCGGCCTGCTGGCCGCCCGCAGCCTGCCCGCGTACGCCGGCTATCTGGCCGCGCTGCGCGCCGGAGCGGTGGTGGTGCCGCTCAACCCGGCCTTCCCACCGGCCCGCACCGCCCGGCAGTGCCGGGACGCGGGCGTGGACGCGCTCGTGGTCGACGACGCCGGCGCCGCGACCGCGGCGCAGGTCGCGGGCGACACCGTGACGGTACGCCTCGACGGCGCGTCCGCCGTCCCGCCGCCGGCCGCCCCGGTGGCGCCGGACGACGTGGCGTACCTGCTGTTCACCTCCGGCTCGACCGGGCGGCCCAAGGGCGTGCCGGTCCGGCACCGCAACGTGGACGCGTTCCTCGCGTACTGCCGGGACCGCTACCCGGTCGGCCCTGGTGACCGGCTGTCGCAGACCTTCGACCTGACCTTCGACCCGTCCGTGTTCGACATGTTCGTCGCCTGGGGCGGTGGTGCCACGCTCGTGGTGCCGCAGCCGGACGAGGTGCTGACGCCGGTGCGGTTCGTCAACGAACGGCGGATCACGCACTGGTTCTCGGTGCCCTCGGTGGTCTCGCTGGCCCGCCGGATGCGGATGCTCTCCCCCGGCGCCATGCCCGGCCTGCGGCACAGCCTCTTCGCCGGCGAGCCGCTGACGCTGGAGCAGGCGCGGGCGTGGGCGGCGGCGGCGCCGGGCAGCGTGGTGGAGAACCTCTACGGTCCCACCGAGCTGACCGTGACCTGCACCGGTCACCGGCTTCCGGCGGATCCGGCGGCCTGGCCGGCCACCTCCAACGGCACCGTGCCGATCGGCGACGCCCACCCCGGGCTGGACGCGATCCTGCGCGCCGAGGACGGCGCCGTCGGCGTGGACGACGGCGAGCTGTGCGTGCACGGGCCGCAGCGGTTCGACGGCTACCTCGACCCGGCCGACGACGACGGCCGGTTCGTCGCGTACGCCGGCCGCCGGTACTACCGCACCGGTGACCGGGTCCGGCGCGAGCACGGCACGTTCGTGCACCACGGCCGCCTGGACGACCAGGTGAAGCTGCGCGGCTACCGGATCGAGCTGGGCGAGATCGAGATGGTCCTGCGCGGCCACCGGGGGGTGCAGGACGCGGTGGTGCTGGCGTTCGGCGCGGGCGACGACGTCTCCCTGCGCGCGGTCTACACCGGCGCCGCCGGGATCATCGGCGAGCTGACCCGCAGATGCGCGGAGCGTCTGCCCGCCTACATGGTGCCGGCGCGGATCCACCACGTGGCCGCGCTGCCCACGAACGCCAACGGCAAGACCGACCGGCGGCGGGCCGCCGACCTGGTCGGCAGCGCGACGAGAGGAGCACGGTGATGACCGGCACAGGAAAGGGACAGGACCAGGAACGGGCGTTCCGCTCGGTGGCCGGGCGCTTCGCCACCGGAGTGGCGGTGGCGACCGCCGTCGGGCCCGACGGACCGGTGGGGATGACAGTCAACTCCTTCACCACCGTGTCGCTGTCGCCCCGGATGCTGCTGGTCTGCCTGCGGCGGGACTGCCGGCTGCTCGGCGCGGTGCGGCGTACCGGCCGGTTCGCGGTGACGGTGCTCGGCGACGACCAGCGCGAGGAGGCGGCCTGGTTCGCCAGCCGGGGCCGGCCTGCGGGCGCCGAGGGTTTCGCGGGTGTGGCGTACGACGACGAGCGGGCGACCGGTTGCCCGCGCCTGACCGACGGGGTGGCGTACTTCGGTTGCGAGGCGGTCTCCGCGAATCCGGCCGGTGACCACGCGGTGCTGATGGGCGCGGTCCGCTCCGCCGGTCTGCTGCGGCCGAACCCGCCGCTGCTGTTCGTGGACGGCGGCTACGCCCGGGTCGCCGCGTCGCGGGAAGCGCAGGTGGCGCGATGAGCATCGGTGCCGCTCCCGGCGACCTGCGCCACCTGAGCCTGCGCGCGGCGCGGGCCGGGGCGGACGCGATCCGCGAGGCGCGCGGCAAGGGCTTGCAGACCGAACACAAGGGCGGCGCGGCCCAGGACCCGGTGACCAGCGCCGACCACGCCAGCGAGCGGGCCATCCTCGGCCTGCTCGCCCGCGACCGGCCGCAGGACGCCGTGCTGGCCGAGGAGTCCGGGGCCAGCGACGGCTGCTCCGGCCTGCGCTGGATCGTCGACCCGCTCGACGGCACGCTGAACTTCAGCCACGGGGCGAGCCGCTACGCGGTCAGCATCGCGGTGGCGACCGGCTGCGACGTGGGCGACGGCCGGGTGGTCGCGGCCACCGTGCTGCAACCGGCCACCGGCGCCTGCCTGGTACTCGACGACGACGGCGCGCTCGACGGCGACGCACCGGTCGCGGTGAACCGCGAGGCCGAGCCGGGGCACGCCCTGGTGGCGTTCGCGGTGCCGAACGCGCCGGGGCCGCGACGGCGGGCGTACCAGGCGCTCGTGGGCGTCGCGCCCCGCGTCGCCGACCTGCGCAACACCGGCTCCACGGTCTGTGACCTGGCGGCGGTGGCCCGCGGCGAGCTGGACGCGTTCGTCAGCTTCGACCCCGCGCCGTGGGACATCGCGGCCGGCGCCGCGCTGGTCGAGGCCGCCGGCGGCGTGAGCCGGCGGTGGGGTCACGACGGGTTCGTGGTCTTCGCCACCGGCGCGCCGGCCGTGGTGGCCGCGCTGGCCGGCTGGCTGGGCGACGACGGCGCGGACGGCCGCGACGGCATCGACAGCCGCGGCGGCGCCGACAGCACCGACGAAGCCGACACCGACACCGACACCGACGAGGAGAGGGGAACCGACGATGACCGGCAGCGATGAGTTCCGGCTGGCACTGGTGGGGGCGGGCCGGATGGGCCACCACCACCTGCGGGCCCTGGCCGACCACCCGGCCGTCCGGATCCGGTACGTGGTCGATCCGGTTCCGGCGGCACGGGAGGCGGTCACCGCCGCCGGGCTGCCGGCGTACCCGAGCGTGGAGGACCTGCTCGCGGACGCCGTGCCGGACGGTCTCCTGGTGACCGCGCCCACCGGGCGGCACGGCGCGCTGGTCGCGGCGGCCGCCAAGGCGGGGCTGCCGGTGCTGTGCGAGAAGCCGGCCGGGCTCGGCCCGGCCGAGGCGGCGGAGACGGGCCGGGTGGCCGCCGCGGCCGGGATCCCGTTCCAGGTCGCCTACTGGCGCCGGTTCGTCCCGCAGCTACGACGACTGCGGGAGCGGATATCCGGCGGAGAGCTCGGCGAGATCCTGTTCGTGGCCGCGGCGCAGTGGGACGGCGAACCACCGGCGGCGGCGTTCCGGACCGGCAGCGGCGGGATCTTCGTGGACATGGGCGTGCACGAGTTCGACCAGATCCGGTGGCTGACCGGGCAGGAGATCGACCGGCTCGCGGTGCAGCCGGCCGGTCCGGTCACCGACCCGGCGGTACGCGGCCGGGACGTGGACAGCGCGCAGGCCTTGCTCGGCCTGTCCGGCGGCGGCACCGCGCTGGTGTCGCTCGGCCGGCACCACCGGGGCGGCGACATGGCGACGGTGGAGGTCTTCGGCACCCGCGACCACGAGCGGCTGACCTTCCTCGACCCGGCCGACGGGGACGCCACCATGTACGCGGCCCTGGCCCGTCAGGCGGAGGACTTCGCCGGGCTGGTCCGGGAGGGCCGGTCGGCGGGTGCCGGGGTGGCGGACGCGGTGGCGGTGCTCGACGCGGCGCGGCGGGCGACGGCACAGCTGACTCGGGGTCACGAAGTACACACCGATCGGTGACTACTTGCACCATCTGGGAGCGAGGTATTCCCCAGCCGAAGGTGGGAAATCCATCGGTACACCACACTGTGGACGGTACTGCGGAGCGGGGGAATACATCGATGCGGTTCAGTGTTCTCGGCCCGTTGACCGTTCATGTGGACGACCGGCCGGTCACGCTCACCGGCACCAAACCCCGCCTCCTGCTCGCCGTGCTGCTGCTGAGCCCGGGACGTACGGTCCCCACATCCCGGCTGGTCGACGGCCTCTGGCCGGACGCGCCGCCCGCGTCGGCGGTCCGCAACCTGCGCACGTACGTGCACCGGCTGCGGCAGGCGCTGGACCGCGGTGGCGACTCGGCCGACCGGCTGGTCCACGACGGCACCGGCTACCACCTGCGGGTCGACGAGGACGAGCTGGATCTGCTGCGGTTCCGGCGTCTCGCCGACGAGGCCCGCCGGGCCGCGCGGGGGGACCGCCCCGAGGCCGCCGCCGACCTGTTCGACCGGGCGGTCGAGCTGTGGGGCGGGTATCCGCTGGAGGACCTGGCGGATCTCGGCACCGACCTCGGCGCGACCGTCACGGCGCTGCGGGAACAGCACCGGGAGATGACGACCGAGCTGATCGACCTGCGCCTGCGGCTGGGTCAGCCGGCCCGGGTCATCCCGCCGCTGCGCCGGATGGTGGCCGAGGAGCCGCTCGACGAACGCCGGCAGGCGCAACTGGTGACCGCGCTGACCTTGGAGGGGCGCGTGGCCGAGGCGCTGGCCGTGTACCAGCAGGCCCGGCGCGGCATCGTCGACGAACTCGGCGTCGACCCCGGTCCCACCCTCCAGGGCGCCCTCCAGACCGCACTGGACGCGGACTCCGCCGAGGTCCGTCCACCGGCCGGCTGGTCGGCGGCCCTCGGCGCCGGGCCCGCGTCGCCGCCCGACCCGCCGCCGAGCCCGCAGGCCCTGCCGATGAAACCGCCGTCCCTGGTCGGCCGGGACACCACGGCGGGCCAGTTGCGCGCCATCGCCGAGGGGATCGCCGACCCGGCCGGCGCCGACGAGCACGCCGGGGTCGTGCTCGTCTCCGGCGCGCCGGGCGTCGGCAAGTCGTCGTTCTCGGTGAGCAGCGGGTACGACCTGGCCGACCTCTTTCCCGACGGCCAGCTCTTCGTCAGCTTCGACAGCGGCGACGAGCCGCCGCGCGGCAGCGGGGAGCTGATCCGGGAGCTGCTGGTCGAGCTGGGCGTGCCGCTGACCGACGTGTCCGAGGACATCCGGGAGCGCTCGGCCGTGCTGCGGTGCGCGCTCGCCGGCCGGCGGCTGCTGCTCATCATCGACGACGTCGACTGCGCGCAGCAGGTGCGGCCGCTGCTGCCCGGTGCGGGCCGCAGCCTGGTGCTGATCAACAGCCGGCAGCGCCTGCTGGACCTGGACGTCGGCTGGCGGCTGACGCTCGGCGCGCTCGACCGGGCCGACGCGGTGGAACTACTCGCCACGATCGCGGGCGAGCGCCGGGTACGGGAACAGCCGGAGGTGTTCGGCCGGATCGCGGCGGCCTGCGACCGGCTGCCGCTGGCCCTGCGGATCGTCGGCAGCCGGCTCGTCACCCAGCCCGACGTCGCCCTGCCCGGCTTCGCCGCGCATCTGGAGGACGAGGAGAACCGGCTGTCGGAGCTGTCCGTCGGGGACATCTCGGTACGCGACAGCCTCTCGGTCAGCTACCAGGCACTGGACGTCGACGCCCGCCGGGCGCTGCACGCGCTGGCCCGCACCGACTCGTTCATCACCCTGGCCAGCGCGGTGGAGATCCTGCGCCTGCCCCGGCAGCAGGCCAACCGGATGGTGGAGCATCTGATCCAGCACAATCTGCTGGTGCCGGTCGACCCCGGCGCCCCGGGCGAGCGTCTCCACCTGCCGGAGCTGCTGCGGCTGTTCGCCCGCGAGCGCGTGGACGCGCACGGCCGGCCGCTTCCGGCCTGAACGCCGATCGCGGTGTGCGGGTCGGTCCGACCCACACACCGCGACCGGGTGTCGCCTACTTGAGGAAGCGGTCCAGCGCGGCCTCGATGGTGCCGCTGTCCGGCGACGCGTACGACTTCATCGTCACCTTGTTGTAGGAGATGAAGCTCGGGCACCGGGCGGCGGGCGCGGTCACCGTGCCGCCGTCACCGACCTTCTCGCCGGTCTTGGCGGCGTGGAAGGTCAGGGTGTACCGCGAGGAGATGTAGTCGACGGTGACGACCTTGTCCTCGCTGTTCTTGTACTGGCACTTCTTCGGCGTGCCCTCGCTGCCCTCGACCATCTTCAGGCAGCCGATGACCGACACCGTGGCGAAGTCGGCCGACTTCGCGTAGTACGGCTTGGCCGAGCTGATCGTCTTCTGCGACCAGAACGACGGCCGGTCCGGGGAGTTGGAGAAGACGTACGCCTTCGAGCCGGCCGGCGCGGTGTACGGCGCGGCGTTGAGGATCGCTCCCCCGTCGCAGACCGCCGACATCTCGCTGGCGTACCGCGCGGTGATCGAGTCGTTGTTGGTGGGCCCGTCCGGCCCGGTCGACTCCGGACCGCCCGCACTGGGGGTCGCGGACGGGCTGTTGTCCGGCCCGGGGGTGGCGCTGCCCGAGGCCACCGGCTTCGGGTCCTCCTCGTCGCCGTTGAAGGCGACGTAGGCGAGGCCGCCGCCGCAGCACAGCAGCGTCAGCGTGACCGCGCCGGCGGCGAGGCCGACGATGAGGCCCTTGCTCTTGCCGCCGCTCGGGGGCGGGGTGGGCGCGTACGGCGCCGGCCCGGGGTAGCCCGGCTGGCCGGGGAACGGCGCCGCGGGCTGCGCGCCGTACGGAGCGCCCGACGCGGGCTGCGCACCGTACGGGGCACCCGACCCCGGCTGGGCGCCGTAGGGGGCGCCCGACGCGGGCTGCGCACCGTAGGGCGCACCCGACGCCGGCTGCGAGCCGTAGGGCGCGCCGGAGGCCGGCTGCGCGCCGTACGGGGCGTTCGGGTCGGGCTGGTTGCCCCACGCTCCGGCGTTCGGGTCCGGATAGCCTCCGTAGGGAGGGTGATTGTCACTCATCTGAGGTTCTTCCACCTGTCGTCCGTGGTTCCGGCGATCAACCACCCCGCAGCGTAATGACGCCTGCAAATTCACGATCGCCGACATTCGATACGTTCTTCACCAGCCGTGCCGGGGTCACTCCGGTGCGTGCGCGCCCGGATCCGGCATCCGCCCGCCTATCAGGCGTGACGGGCCGGGGACCGTTGTGACGCAACGGATCGACTGATCGGCGATCGACCTGTACCCGGCATCCCCGACGCCGAAAAGTGTGACGTACGCGACACCGACTGACGCCCGGCGGGGCGGCGGCGGACCACATCCTGGACCGCTATTTAGTGAGGCCCATCGATATTGACGCACGTCACGGGCGCGGACAGAATCCCCAGCACCACCACCAGGACCCCTCCGGGAGGGCCCCATGAACCGTCCCCGCCTGCCGCTCCTGCGGACCGCCGGCCGGATGACCGCGCTCGTCGCGGCCGCCGCCGGCATGCTGCTCACCGTCGCCGCGCCCGCCGTCGCCGCCGCACCCGCCGGGCGCTACGTCGCGCTCGGCGACTCCTACACCTCCGCCCCGCTCGTGCCCACCCAGGTCGACCTGAACTGCCTGCGCTCCAACCGCAACTACCCGTCCCTGGTCGCGGCGTCCGCCGGGTCCTCGTCGTTCGCCGACGTGAGCTGCTCCGGCGCCACCACCGAGGACATCCTGTACGGCGGCGACGGCGCGCTGGGCATCGCGCTGCCGCCGCAGGTGAACGCCGTCACAGCGGCCACCGCGCTGGTGACCGTCCAGATCGGCGGCAACGACATCGGCTTCTCCGGCATCATCGGCGACTGCGCCGAGGCGAGCGTGAGCAGCCCGCTCGGGTCGCCCTGCAAGGACCGGTTCACCGCGGGCGGCACGGACCAGTTGCGGGCCCGGATCGCCGCCACCGCGCCGAAGGTGACGGCCGTGCTGCGGGCGGTCCGCCAGGCCGCGCCGAACGCGCGCGTGGTGGTGCTCGGCTACCCGGCGATCCTGCCCGACAGCGGGTACGGCTGCTGGCCGGTGGTGCCGATCGCCTACCAGGACGTGCCGTACCTGCGCGGTGTCCAGAAGGCACTGAACACGATGCTCGCCGACACCGCGGCGGCGGGCGGGGCGAGCTACGCCGACGTCTACGCGCCGTCGATCGGGCGGGACGCGTGCAAGAGCAGCGGCACCCGTTGGGTGGAGGGACTGGTGCCGCAGAACTCCGCCGCGCCGTTCCACCCGAACGCCCGCGGTGAGCAGGGCATGGCCACCGCCCTGCTGGCGCACCTGAGCTGACAGCACGCCGTGAGCCGGCCCCGCCGAGGCGGAGCCGGCTCACGGTTCGGCGGCCTCACACCCGGGTGATGCGGACCGCGTCGGCGACCACGTAGCCGGCGCCGGCGCTCCAGCGGCTCACCCCGACCTTGTCCCCGGTCCCGGCGGGGAGCGTGAACACGCCGAGCGAGACCCAGCGTCCGCCGCCGGTGCGCTGGTCGACCGCCACCGACCGGTTGCCGGTCGTGGTGGCGACCAGGTACGGGGTGCGGTCGTTGTAGCCGGGGTCGGCCGGGTACCACACCGACACCTCGTAGGAGCCGGTCGCGGGCAGGCTCGCCCGGAACCAGGCCACGTCGCTGGACGCCACCGGGGTGGCGAAGCGGTAGTCGGCGCCGTGGCGCTGCCCGGAGTACGCGGAGGTGCCCCAGGCGGCGCCCGCGCTGAACCCGCCCGACGTGGCGTTGTCGACCGTGACGCTCCACGACGCGGGCGGGGTGCCGGCCCGTACGTCCAGGTAGTTGCGGTCGATCTTCATGGTCACGCCGCCCCACGTCTCGGTGACGTCCCCGGCGTACTGGTGCAGGCGCTGCTGGTCGGCGTAGCGGTCGTCGGCGCAGTACGTGCCCCCGTCGGTGTCCGCGACGCCGTTCCACCAGGCGATCCAGATCTGGTCCAGGCGCAGGTACCGGGTGTCGTCGTAGGCGGCGCAGACGTCGGTGATGCCGGAGGAGCCGCTGGAGTACATGCCGGCGAGGTAGCCGCGCGTGTGCAGCCGCTCGACCCAGCCGGAGAGGAAGGAGAGCACGGCGGCCCGGCAGCTCGCGTTCGACGGGTACTGCTCGATGTCGTTGTAGAGCGTGCTGCCCGCGCCGATGCCGAGCGCCGCCGCGGCGGCGACCGCGCTGTCCGCCGCGGTCCTCCCCTGCCCGCGGGCGGTGGCCGGGTCGGCGGACATCTTCGGGGTACGGGTGCCGCACGGCGCCTGGTAGCCCAGTTCGATCGGGATGAGCCGCCAGCCCTTGCGGGTCTGGTCGGCGACCCAGGTCGCGGTCAGGTTCGGCTGGGCGCAGGTGCGGCTGCCGCCGCTGATGTAGACGCCGACCGCGCGGTACGGCGACGCGGTCAGCCAGGCGTCCATCGCGGCCTGCGACGGCGCGGTGCACGTGTCGAAGCCCTTGCCGGTGAAGGTGCCGGGCTGCGGGCCGACCGCGGCGACGGCGGCCGGCGCCTCGGCCGCGGCCGTGGCCGGGGCCGCGAGCACGGCGAGAAGTGTCAGGGCCGTGGCGATCGCTCTCATCGGCGCCCCTCCTGTGAAGGATTCCTCGCTCGACGGCGAGACTTGGGCAGGATTTCTACCACGCATCGACGAATGGCGACAGATGGCGGTGGCGAAAGTTTTCACGACGGAAACGATCATTGAAGGGTATCGACAGAACGGCGGGTGCCGGTATAGCGTGCCCGCACTCACATCCGTCGATCGGTGAGCGTCGTCACCCGAGGAGCGCCATGTCCACGTCACGATCCCCCCGTCTGCGACGCCGAGGTCTGCTCGGCGTACCCGCCCTGGTGGCAGCCGCCCTCGCGGTGGCCGTCCGTCCCGGTACGGCGCACGCCGCGCCGAAGGCCGAGTGCCTCGCCGACCTGCTCGGGGAGCAGTGATGGCCACCATTCCCTGGCTCGTGGACGTGCTGCGCGGCGCCGGCGTACAGGTCGTGGTCGAGGGCGACTGGCTCAACCGGATGCGCTCCGGTTCGTTCGACCCGATCGGCGTGCTCTGGCACCACACCGCCGCCACGTCCAGCGCCACCAACCCGCACCCGGCGCTGAACATCTGCATCAACGGCCGGTCCGACCTGCCCGGCCCGCTCTGCCAGGCGCTCGTGGACTACCACGGCGTGTTCCACGTGATCTCCGCCGGCCGGTGCAACCACGCCGGCACCAGCGGCGGCAGCGGCCCGATCCCGGCCGGGGACGGCAACACCCTGATGATCGGGTGGGAGATCGACTACAACGGCGTCGACCAGCGGATGACCACCGCCCAGTACAACGCGAGCATCGCGGCCACCGCCGCCGTGCTCAAGCGGCTCGGCCGGGACTCCAGCTACGCCCGCGGCCACCGGGAGACCAGCACCACCGGCAAGATCGACCCGTCCTTCATCGACCTGAACACGATGCGCGCCGACGTGGCCGCCAAGATGGCCGGCGGTGGCACCGGCTGGACGTCGATCGTGGACAACGCCACCGCCGGCCGGTTCACCGCCAGCGCGAGCTGGGGCACCTCGACGTACTCCGGGCAGCGCTACGGCGCCGACTACCGCTACGCGGACCCGGTCGCCGCGAGCGACGCGGCCTGGTACAAGTTCAACGTCCCGCGTACCGGCAACTACCGGGTCGAGGCGTGGTGGCCGGCGAACGCGGGCTACAACGCGGCCACGCCGTACATCGTCGCCACCACCACCGGCAATCGGACGGTGGTGGTCGACCAGCGGGCCACCGGCGGGCAGTGGCGCTCGCTCGGCACGTTCACGCTGCCGGCCGGGGACGCCAACCGCGTCGCGGTCAGCCGGTGGAGCTCCGCCGCCGGCCTGGTCATCGCCGACGCGGTCCGGCTGACCGAGGTCTGAGTCCGGGCGTACCGACGCGGCCGGGTGGGCGCCCCACCCGGCCGCGTCCGCCGTCGGTCAGCGCAGCGACCGGAAGGCCGCCCGCATCTCCTGGGCGAACAGCTCCGGCTGCTCCCAGGCGGCGAAGTGCCCACCCCGGTCCAGCGTGTTGTAGTGGATCAGGTTCGGGTACGCCCGCTCCGCCCAGCTGCGCGGCGCGAGCAGGATCTCGTCCGGGAACTGGCTCACCGCGGCCGGCACCTGGACGCCCTTGGCAGCGAAGAACGACAGCGCGTTCTGCGCGTAGAGCCGGGCCGACGACACGCCCGTGTTGGTCAGCCAGTAGAGCGTGACATTGTCCAGGATGTCGTCGCGGCTCAGCCCGCCGGGCCGCCCGGCGAAGGCGGCGCAGATCAGGTCCAGGCTGGCCGCGTCGTGGTCGAGCATGAACGTCGCCAGGCCGACCGGCGAGTCGGCGAGCGCCGTGAGCGTCTCCGGACGGGTCGTCATGATCAGCGCGTACGCGGAGTGCTTCCAGAAGAAGTCGATCCGCTCGCAGGCGGCCCGCTCCTCGGTCGAGAGCCCGGCCGGCAGCTCCTCGAGGGGGTTGTTCACGCCGGTGATGCCGCTCTGCAGCAGCGCGTCGATGTCCGGCGGCACCACGCAGGGCATGTTCGTGTGGATGCCGGCGAGTTCCGGCGGCGCCTGCACGCCGAGCATGTCGGTGATCAGCGCGCCCCAGTCGCCGCCCTGGGCCACGAAGCGGGTGTAGCCCAGCCGCCGCATCAGCTCGGTCCAGGCGCGGGCGACGTGCTGCGGGTCCCAGCCGGGCCGGTCCGGCTTGCCGGAGAAGCCGTAGCCGGGCATCGACGGGATCACCAGGTGGAACGCGTCCGAGGCGCTGCCGCCGTGTGCCGTCGGGTCGGTGAGCGGGCCGATGATCTTCAGCTGTTCGATCACCGACCCCGGCCAGCCGTGCGTGACGATCAGCGGCAGCGCGTCGGCGTGCCGGGACCGGACGTGGATGAAGTGGATGTCCAGGCCGTCGATCTCGGTGACGAAGTTCGGCAGGTCGTTCAGCCGCGCCTCGACCTTGCGCCAGTCGTACTCGGTGGCCCAGTAGCGGGCGAGCGCCTGACTCGTCTCCAGCGGCACGCCCTGCGACTGGTCGTCGACTGTCTGCCGCTCCGGCCAGCGGGTGGCCGCGAGCCGGGACCGCAGGTCCGCCAGGTCCTCCTCCGGCACGTCGACACGGAACTCGCGGATGTCGGTGCCGGTACGCGTCATGGTCTTGACGGCCACGGGCTGTCCTCCTCGGGTCGGGTCAGGGACCGAACGTGAAGACGTACGCGCGCAGACCGGGCCGCTCGGCGCGCAGGGTGAGCCGGTGCTCCCCCGGCGTCGCGCCGTCGACCAGCCGGAACATGGCCGCCCGGTCGACCCGGGCCCGGCCGTCCGGTCCCACGTCGGTGCCGCGCGCGTCGGCTGCCGGTTTCCCGTCCAGCAGCACCCGAACCACTGCCGGTCCCTCCGGTCCCGGGTCGGCCACCAGGTTCACCTCACCTGCGGTGAACGGCAGGACCAGTTCCGCACCGGCGCCGCCCGTCTCGACGTACTCGCCCTCGACCCGCCAGTCGCCGGTCAGCTCGTACGTGCCGGGCACACCCCGGTCCGCGCCGAGATAGGTCTCCGGGGTCATCCCCGCGTACGTGGGCTGCGGGCCGGTCACGAACGCGGTCACCTCCGGGGTGACCGGCGGCAGCGCGGGAGTGGGCGTGGCGGCCTCGACCAGCCGCCGGATCAGCGACTCGGTCCGGTCGTAGCCGCCCTCGCCGACCCAGCGGTCGGCCAGCCGCCCGTCGGCGTCGAAGAGGTACCTCGCCGGCCAGGCGTCGTTGCGCAGGGCACGCCAGAACGTGTAGTCGTCGTCGATCGCGATCGGGTAGGTGAGCCCGTGGTCGCGGATCGCCCGGTCGATGTTCTCCGGAAGCCGGCCGAAGCCGAACTCCGGCGCGTGCGCGCCGATCACCGTGAGCCCCAGGTCGCGGTAGTCACGGTGCCACGCCCGCACGTACGGGGAGGTGCGGATCCAGTTCACGCAGGTGTACTCCCAGACGTCCACCAGGACCACGCGCCCACGCAGCTCCTGCGGCGTCAGCGGCGCCGAGTTCACCCACCGGCTGACGTCGATCGGCGGCAGCCGGGTCGCCGCCGTGACCCCCGTCATCCGGGCGCGCCGCGCGGTGATGGTGTGCCGGTCATCCGATCTCCCTCCCGAGTACGTCCGGCGGCGGTTACCCGGACGGCGGGGCTTCGAACGGACGTCCGCCGGGCCCGCGCGGGCGTTTGCCTCCGGCCCGGCCGGGTAGGACGCTGCGCCACCCGAGGGCGGGCCGTGCAGGCGGCGTGGGCGGCCGGGACGTCGCGGAGGGTCGATGACGGCTGGACCAGGGCGGGCGCAGGCCCCACCGGGCGAGGTGGTGGAGCTGCGGGTGCACGGGGTCTCCGCGGGCGGGGCCGCCGAGGTGCTGGGCAGGCCGCTGGTCCGGCAGGTCGCGGGCGACCGCAGCGCCGGCTTCTACCGTCCCCGTCCGGACCTGGCCGACGGGCGCGGCGCGAGCGGGGTGACGCTGGAGGCGTACCAGTGGAACGACCTGCCGTCCGGCACCGCGCTGCGTACCCTCTCGCTGCTGTTCCTGATGCCCTTCATGCTGCTCAACGTGGCCGTGTGGATGCGGCCGGGGGACGCCGTCGGCGGCGCGGTGGTGCGGGCGCTGTGCCGGGTACTGGGGTTGAGCCTGACCGCGCTGTACGTGCTCGCCGGGGCCGGGGTCGCGCTGGACCTGGTGGCCTGGCAGTGCCTGTCCGTCCCGGCCTGCGTCGCCGACCGGGAGTGGCTGTCCTGGATGGGCGGCCGGCCGGTCGGGCTGCGGCTCGTGGTGCTGGCGCTGGTCCCGTCCGCCGCGGTGAGCCTGGTCTGGTGGGGCGCCCGGCGGCCGGGCCGCTCGTTCACCGCGTTCCGGGCGCCGGAGCGAGCGTCCGCCGGGCCCCCGCTGAGCACGATCGGCCAGTGGGACACCGAGCCGCTGATGGGCCGGCTGCGCTCGATCCACATCGCGGCGGCCTTCGCCACCCTCGACGGCTGTCTCCTCGCCGCCCGGGCCGCGCAGGGCGTCCCGCCCACGGTGGCGGTGCTGCTGGCGGTCACCGGCGCGGTGCTGCTCGCCTGCCTGGTCCTGGTCTGCGTGCCGCCGCTCGTCGACCGGGCGCCCACCGACCCGCGACGCGACCGGGTCGCCCGGGTGCTGCGCGGCACCGCGATCGGGCTCACCGTCGTGGTGGCCGGGTACCTGCTGTTCGCCCCGGCCCGCTGGCGTACCGGCGGCGGGCTGCCCGGCTACGGCTCGATCCTGACCTGGCTGCTGGTCACGCACGCGGTACTGCTCGGCGGCCTGGCCGCGGTGCTGATCTGGCACCGCCTACGGGTCCGCGGCCACCAGCCGCCGAACGGCCTCGGGGCGCTCGTGGTCGCCGCGGCGGCGGGCGGGCTCGCGGTGGCGTACTCCGCCGAGCTGGTCCAGCGCACCGCCGACCTGCTGGACCGGGGCGTGTCCCCGGCGGACGACATACCGGGTCCGGCGCACGCGTACACCTGGGCGATCTACGGCTTCTTCCGGGCGCTGCTGGTGACCCTGGTGGTCGCGGCCGTGGTGGCGCTGGTGTCCAGGCGCGGCCGGACGCGGGCCGCCGAGGCGATCGTCGAGCGGGACTTCCCGTCGCCGCCGGCCGAGGCGGCGCCCCGGCTGCGGCAGGTCCGGACGATGATCGTGCGGGCCCGGTTCACCGACCTGCTGGTGCCGCTGGCGGTGCTGTTCGCCGTCATGGCCGGACTGGGCGCGGCGACCACCGCGATGGCGCTGGTCCGTCCCGATCCGGGCGAGACGCTGGAGCACCGCACGCACGTGCCGGCGGAGCTGGTCATGTTCGGTATCGAGGTGGGCGGGGTGGCGATCTCGGCGGCGGTGCTGGCCCTCATCCTCGCCGGGATCTTCGCCTACCGCAGTCCCGGGTTCCGGCACCACGTCGGCGTGCTCTTCGACCTGGCCACGTTCTGGCCCCGGGCGGCGCATCCGTTCGCACCGCCCTGTTACGCCGAGCGGGCCGTGCCGGAGCTGGCCCGGCGCATCACGTACCTGGTGCACAGCGGCAACGGGGTGCTGCTCTCCGGCTACAGCCACGGCTCGGTGCTCGTCGCCGCCACCGTTCTGCAACTGCCGGCGGAGGTCAGCTCGCGGGTCGCCCTGCTCACCTACAGCTCGCCGCTGCGCCGGCTCTACGCCCGGCTGTTCCCCGCCTACGTCGGCGGCGAGATGCTGCGCGGGATCGGCGGCCGGGTCGGCTGGCGGTGGCGCAACCTGTGGCGCGACACCGACGCGCTGGGCGGCTGGATCTTCTCCCCGCACCGCCCGGACGAGCCGGCCCGCGTCACCGGCCCGGAGGCGACTGTGGACCGTCGTCTCCGGGATCCGGAGAGCCTGGTGGCCCCGCCCTGGGACAGCGTCCCGCCACCGATCAAGGGTCATCTCCCGTCCGAGGACGACCCGGCGTACGCCGAGACGGTGCGGGACCTGGCCGGGCGGCTGCGCGCCGCCGGGCCGTGACGCGGGCCGGGTGTCACGCCGCCGGGTGGTCCGCCTCGAACCGTTCCCGGGTGAGGAACGCCAGCCTCGCCCGCTTGTCCGGCATGTCGATGTCGGGGCCGAACGTGAAGCCCTCGATGCGCAGGCGGCGCAGCATGGCGTCGTTGCGCACGTCCGGCTCGACCACCACCCGGCGCGCGGCCGGGTCGCGCAGCAGGAACCGGATCAGGGCCGGGAAGACCGCGCCGGTCAGCGAACCCGGGTACGGCCGGGGCGCGTCGAGCAGCAGATGCGTCCCCACGTCGCCGGGCTGCACCGGGTAGCGCTCGCCGACCGGGTCCGCCTCCGGCTGGTAGGTCTGGAACAGCCCGATCGGCTCGCCGTCGAGCCGGATCAGGTACGCGTGGTGGGTCTCCAGGCCGTCGACGAACGCGTAGATCTCGCGTACCTCGTCGACGGTGTGCGAGCCCATGCCCCAGAACCGGTTGCGGGGCCGGATCACCCAGCCGTGCAGCAGGCCGGCGTCCCGGTCGGGGCGTACCGGCTCCAGCGCCAGCTCGCCGAGGCCGGGGATGCGCTCCAGGTGGATCACGTCGTCTCGTCTCCCGTCAGGGGGCCGGCGGGCACCGGGATCAGCGTCCCGGCGGCCCAGTGGGTCAGTTGGTCGGCGAAGTGCGCGTCGCCGGGGCGCCCGGACGCGCCGAACGGGACGATCCAGCGGCTGGCCGCCCGGTCGGTCAGGTCCCACACGTAGCGGGCCACCGGGCCGCGCCAGCAGGCGTCCGACACGCCCGGCACGCTGGAGGTGGCCAGCACGCAGTCGGTGTCACCGGCCAGCGCCACCCGCCGCCGCATCGCGGTGACCGCGTCGGTGACCGCCGGGGCGACGCCCAGGTGCACCGGGTGCAGCAGGTGCCGGCCGCCCCACTCGCCGGGCGGCGGGCCGGCGGCCACCTCGGCCAGCTCCTCGGCCGCCGGTTCCGCGAGGTCGAGCGCGGCGGCCAGGTGGTCCAGCGCCAGGCCGATCCGGGCGGCCGGGTCGGTCCAGGGGGCGAACAGCTCGTCGAACCCGCACGGCTCGTCGAGGGCACGCAACCTCGGGTGTACGCGCAACCGCCGGGCCAACGCCGCCCGCCAGGCCGCGTACGCGCCGGCCTCGGCCGAGCCGGCCGCCATCGCCCGGTCCCATCCGCGCAGCCGCAGCAGCAGCGCGCGGGCGGGTTCGTCGAGCCGGCCCGGGTCGAGCCGGTCGAGCAGCCGGTACAGCGGGCCGGCCGGGAGCCGGTCGTCGGTGTGCACTGTGGACGCCTCGGCGCCCTCGGCGAGCAGCGCGCGGATCCGGCGCGCCCGGTGCGGCGGAGCGAAGTCGGCGCCGTGCGCGGCGACGTCGTCGCGCCGGTCGTTGGCGCACACCGCCACGCCGTCGACCGGCTCGTCGACAAGCGGCAGGTAGTCGCCCCGCCACCGGTAGGCCGGCTCCCAGGCCGGAACGGGCTCCCGGCGGCACCGCTCGTCGCGTACCGGGACCAGGCCGGCGACCAGGCGGCGGACGCCTCCCTCGGTGTCGGCGGCGAGCACGCTGTTGACCGGCTCGACCCAGTGGCGCAGCGCGTCGGCGACGTCACCGGTACGCCGGGCGCGCAGCAGCGGCAGCAACGCCTCGAAGCCGAGGCGGGCCTCGACCCGGCTCGGGGTGCGCAGCGCGATCGCCTCGCCGGTGACCCGGTCATGGTCGATCACCGGCCCGCGCGGCGTCTCGATCACCTCGACCGTCTCGGGGGCGCCGCCGCGGACCTCGATCTCCTCGACGTGGCGCGCGGCGGGCGTCCAGCCGTCGGCGTCGCGGACCAGCACCCGGGCGCCGTCGCGGCGCAGCCGTTCGCGGTAGAGGTCCTGGTAGTCGGCCATCGCGTTGGTGACGGCCCAGGCCACGTGGCCGGTGTGGCCGAAGTGCGGCACGCCCGGCACGCCGGGGAAGGCGAGACCGACCACGTCGAACTCCGGGCAGGCCAGGCGGACCTGCTGGTAGACGCCGGGGAGTTCGAGCAGCCGGTGCGGGTCACCGGCGATCAGCGGGCCGCGCCCGGTGGCCGGGTCGGCGGGCAGCGCCCAGGCGTTGCTGCCGGACGAGGCCGGTCCCTCGACCGCGAACAGTCCGGCCGCGTCGGGGCCGAGCGTCCGGGCCACGTGCGCGTGCCAGAGCTTGTTCGGGAACGTGGAGAACAGCACGTGCTGGACGAGGAAGACGCCCAGCGGCGACCAGGGGTGCCACTGTTCGGGCGCGGTGCCGGTGGCGGCGAACTCGGGTGCGGCGGCGGCGCCCTCGGCGAGCCCGGAGTTGACCCCGTCCACGTACGCCCCGACCCACCGCCGGGTGTCCGGGTCGAGCCGTTCGTAGCAGCGCCGGGCGGTGTCGTCCAGCCGTACGCGGCGGGCGAACCGGTCCCACGCCAGTTCGGCCGGGCCGACGTGGGCGGCCAGGCGACCCTCGGCGCGCCATCGTTCGACGCTGATCTGCCAGGCCCGGTCCAGCGCGGCGACACGCCCCTGCAGATGCGCGAGCGCGTCGACGTCGCCGGCCCACAACTGGGGCACGCCCCACTGATCGCGATCGACGTGTGTCATCGTCTTGCGCCGCCTCGACGCGCCGGGCGACGGTTCCGTTCGACAGTCAACTTAGGATAACCTCCCCTAACCGAGGGCGACCTTACCGCGACGCGTGCAGGGCGCCAACCGGCGGCACATCCGGGACAAAGCACCCCGAGTCGCGCTTGATAGTTAGGCCAGCCTAACCTAACCTGATCGCCGCGGCTCTGGCCGCGTCCTGTCCGTACGACCGCTGGGATGTCGCATGAGTTCGATCGGGAGCCCGACCGGCGCCGCGCCCGCCGACACCGGCCGCGCCGCCGCCACGGCACGCGGCCACCTGTTCAACGCCGGCTCGCTCGGGCGCTACCGGGACGTGCTGGCGCGCGGCGTGGACCGGGTGGCCCGCCGGGTGGCCGAGGCGGACCGCCCGTTCACCGGCGTCACGCCCGAGGAACTGGCCCCGCTAGTCGGCGCCATCGACCTGGACCGGCCGCTCGGCGACACCGACGCCGCCCTGGACGAGCTGCACGACGTGTGGCTGCGCGACGCCGTCTGGTTCCACCACCCGCGCTACCTGGCCCACCTGAACTGCCCGGTGGTCATCCCGGCACTGCTCGGCGAGGCGGTCCTCAGCGCGGTCAACTCCTCACTGGACACCTGGGACCAGAGCGCCGGTGCGACGCTGATGGAGCGGCGCCTGATCGAGTGGACGGCCGGGCGCATCGGGTTCAGCGCCGGCGCCGACGGGGTCTTCACCAGCGGCGGCACCCAGTCGAACCTCCAGGCGCTGCTGCTGGCGCGCGAGGAGGCGTACCGCACCGTGGTGGGCGGCGCCGGCGGCCGGCCGGACCGGCCGCAGGTGCTGTCCCGGCTGCGCGTCATCACCTCCGCGGCAGGGCACTTCAGCGTGCAGAAGGCCGCCAAGCTGCTCGGACTGGCCGCCGACGCGGTCCTCACCGTGCCCACCGACGCGAACCGCCGGATGCGCACCGACGAGCTGGCCCGCGCGATCGACAGTTGTCACCGCGACGGTCAGGTGGTGATGGCAGTCGTCGCCACCGCCGGCACCACCGACTTCGGCACCGTCGACCCGCTGCCGGAGATCGCCGACATCTGCGCCGCCGCGGGCGTCTGGCTGCACGTCGACGCCGCGTACGGCTGCGGGCTGCTGGTCTCCCCCACCCGCCGGCACCTGCTCGACGGCATCGAACGGGCCGCGTCGGTGACTGTGGACTACCACAAGTCGTTCTTCCAGCCGGTCAGCTCCAGCGCGCTGCTGGTCCGCGACGGCCGGACGCTGCGCCACGCCACCTGGCACGCCGACTACCTCAACCCGGCCCGCGCGGTCGAGCAGGGCATCCCGAACCAGGTCGACAAGAGCATCCAGACCACCCGCCGGTTCGACGCCTGCAAGCTCTGGCTGACCCTGCGGATCATGGGGCCGGACGCGATCGGCGCGCTGTTCGACCAGGTCGTCGACCTCGCGGCGCAGGCGTGGCGGCGGCTCGACGCCGACCCGCGGTTCGAGGTGGCCGCGCCGTCGCAGCTGAGCACCGTGGTCTTCCGGTACCGGCCCGCCGGCCTCGCCGCCGACCTGGTCGACGAGGCCAACCTGTACGCCCGCGAGGCGCTCGCCGCCTCCGGCGCGGCACTGGTCGCCGGCACCCGGGTCGACGGCGCCCACCACCTGAAGCTCACCCTGCTCAACCCGGAGACCACAGTGGACGACGTCGCCCACGTGCTGGACCTCGTCGCCGACCACGCCGCCTGGTACGCCCGGACCGCCACCGCCACCGAGCTGTCCTGCCCGGTCGGCTGACCCCCGTCGAGGAGAACGAGAACCCCATGTCGACCCACGACTTCATCGCCGTCGGGCTGGGCCCCTACAACCTCGGACTGGCCTGCCTCACCGCCCCGATCGACGACCTCGACGGACTGTTCCTGGAGGCGCGGGACAGCTTCGACTGGCATCCCGGCATGCTGCTCGAATCCACCCGACTTCAGACGCCGTTCATCGCCGACCTGGTCACGCTCGCGGACCCCACCTCGCCGTACTCGTTCCTGAGCTACCTGAAGGAGACCGGCCGGCTCTACCCGTTCTACATCCGGGAGAGCTTCTTCCCGCTGCGCGCCGAGTACAACGACTACTGCCGCTGGGCCGCCGCCAAGCTGCCGAACCTGCGCTTCCGGCACGGCGTCACCACTGTCGAGTACGACGAGGCCGACGACCGGTACGTGGTGCACGCCGACACGCCGGACGGGCCGGTCACCCACCGGGCCCGGCACCTCGTGCTCGGCACCGGCACCCCGCCGTACCTGCCGCCGGCCTGCGCCGGGCTCGGCGGTGACATGATCCACAACTCGCGCTACCTGGAACACCGGGAGGCGCTGCGGGCCAAGGACAGCATCACCATCGTCGGCAGCGGCCAGAGCGCCGCCGAGATCTACCACGACCTGCTCGGCGACATCGACACGTACGGCTACCAGCTCACCTGGGTGACCCGCTCGCCCCGGTTCTTCCCGCTGGAGTACACCAAGCTCACCCTGGAGATGACCTCGCCGGACTACGTGGACTACTTCCACGCGCTGCCCGAGCCGGCCCGCTACGCGCTGGAGGCCGCGCAGAAGCCGCTGTTCAAGGGCATCAACGCCGACCTGATCAACAACATCTACGACCTGCTGTACGCCAAGAGCCTGCCCGGGCCGGTGCCCACCCGCCTGCTCACCAACACCGAACTGGTCGAGGCGGCGTACACCGACGGCCGCTACCGGCTCGGGCTGCGCCACACCGAGCAGGACCGCGCGTTCACGCTGGACACCGAAGGGCTGGTGCTCGCCACCGGCTACCACTACCGGGTGCCGGAGTTCCTCGCGCCGGTACGCGACCGGCTCCGCTTCGACGCGCACGGCCGCTTCGACGTGGCCCGCAACTACAGCGTCGACCACACCGGCCGGGGCGTGTTCCTCCAGAACGGCGGCACCCACACGCACAGCATCACCTCCCCCGACCTGGGCATGGGCCCGTACCGCAACTCGTGGCTGATCCGGGAGATGACCGGCCGAGAGCACTACCCGATCGAGAAGGCGATCGCGTTCCAGGAGTTCGGAGTGCCGGCATGAGCGAGCGCACCGAGCGAAGCGAGGGCCGCGAGCGCATGCCCAGCCGGCCCCGCATGAGCGAGCGCACCGAGCGAAGCGAGGGCCGCGAGCGCATGCCCAAACAGCCCGGCATGAGCACCTTCACCCGCGTCGACGACGCGCTGGGCGAATTCACGCTGCGCCCGCTGGACCCGGACGCCGACGCCGCGCTGCTGCACCGCTGGGTCACCCATCCCAAGTCCGCGTTCTGGCTGATGCAGGACGCCGACGTGGACGCGGTCGCCGCCGAGTACCGGCGCATCGCCGACCACCCGCACCACGACGCGTACCTGGGGTCGTGGCGCGGCACCCCGGCGTTCCTGGCCGAACGGTACGACCCGGCACACGTCGAGCTGGCCGGTCTGTACGACCCGGAGCCCGGCGACGTCGGCATGCACTTCCTCTGCGCCCCCGCCGACACGCCCGTGCACGGCTTCACCCGCGCCGTCATCACCACGGTGATGGCCTGGCTGTTCGCCGACCCGGCGACCCGGCGGGTGGTGGTGGAGCCGGACGTGCGCAACAGGGCGGTGCACGCACTCAACGCGGCAGTCGGCTTCTCAGTCGTCGGCCCGATCCGCAAGCCCGAGAAGGAGGCGCTGCTCAGCGTCTGCACGCGGGACCAGTTCCGGGCCGCCACCGGCGCGCCCGCAGGCGAGGAAGGGGCACCGGCGTGAACGCCAGCGCATCCGTGGACCACCTGACCCCCGAGGCGTGGGCGACGGCAAACCGGCTGCTGGTGCGCAAGGCGCTCGCCGAGTTCGCCCACGAGCGCCTGATCACCCCCGAGCCCGACGGTTCGGGGCGGTGGCTGGTCCGCAGCGACGACGGCGCCGTCGAGTACCGGTTCGCGGCGCAGCGGCTGGCGCTGGACCACTGGGAGGTCGACGCGGACAGCATCGTGCGCCGCCGCGACGGCGCGGACCTGCCGCCCGACGCCGTCGACCTGTGCGTGGAACTGCGCGGCGCGCTCGGCCTCACCGACGCGATCCTGCCGGTCTACCTGGAGGAGATCACCTCCACGCTCGCCGGGACCGCGTACAAGCTGGCCAAGCCCGCGGTGAGCGCCGCCGAGCTGGCCGCTGCCGGGTTCCAGGCGATCGAGACCGGCATGACCGAGGGGCACCCCTGCTTCGTGGCGAACAACGGCCGCATCGGCTTCGGCGTGCACGAGTACCACGCGTACGCCCCGGAGGCCGCTGCGCCGGTGCGGCTGCTCTGGCTCGCCGCGCACCGCGACCACACCACGTTCACCTGCGCCGACGACCTGGACTACGACACGCTGGTCCGGGCCGAGCTGGGCGAGCAGACGCGGGCCGGGTTCACCGCCACGCTCACCGGGCTGGGCCTGGACCCGGCCGACTACCTGTTCGTCCCGGTGCACCCGTGGCAGTGGTGGAACAAGCTCGCTGTCACGTTCGCCGGTGAGGTGGCCGCGCGCCGGCTGGTCTGCCTCGGTGAGGGGCCGGACGAGTACCTCGCGCAGCAGTCCATCCGGACCTTCTTCAACGTCAGCGACCCGGCGAAGCACTACGTGAAGACCGCGCTGTCGGTGCTGAACATGGGCTTCATGCGCGGGCTGTCGGCCGCGTACATGGAGGCGACGCCGGCCATCAACGACTGGCTGGCCGGGCTGATCGAGGGCGACCCGGTGCTCAAGCGCACCGGCCTGTCGATCATCCGGGAGCGGGCCGCCATCGGCTACCGGCACCGGCAGTACGAGGCGGCGACCGACAGGTACTCCCCGTACCGGAAGATGCTGGCGGCGCTGTGGCGGGAGAGCCCGGTCCCCGCGCTGGAACCCGGGCGGCGGCTGGCCACCATGGCCTCGCTGCTGCACCTGGACCGCGACGGGCGGTCGCTCGCCGCGGCGCTGATCGACGAGTCGGGGCTGGCGCCGGCCGACTGGCTGCGCCGCTACCTGGACGCCTACCTGGTGCCGCTGCTGCACAGCCTGTACGCCCACGACCTGGCGTTCATGCCGCACGGCGAGAACGTCATCCTGGTGCTGCACGGCGGCGCCGTGGAGCGGGTCGTGTTCAAGGACATCGCCGAGGAGATCGTGGTGATGGACCCGAACGCGGACCTGCCCGAGCGGGTACGGCGGATCCGGGCCGCCGTGCCCGAGGACGAGAAGATCCTGTCCATCTTCACCGACGTCTTCGACTGCTTCCTGCGGCACCTGAGCGCCGCCCTGCACACCCGGGGCGTCCTCGACCAGGACGAGTTCTGGCGCACCGTCGCCGCGTGCGCCGCCGACTACGCCGCGACGGTGCCGCACCTGGCCGACCGGATGCGCCGGCACGACCTGTTCGCGCCGGAGTTCACGCTGTCCTGCCTCAACCGGCTCCAGCTGCGCAACAACCAGCAGATGGTGGACCTGTCCGACCCGTCGGCCGCGTTGCAGTTCGCCGGCACCCTGGTCAACCCGCTCGCCCCGTACGCACCGCGCGACTGATGGCATGACGGAAGCGGGGGGGGGGGGGGCGGGGGGCGGGGCGGGGGGGGGGGGGGGGGGGGGGGGGGGGGGGGGGGGGGGGGGCGGCGCCCGCGCCC
>NZ_JBXUOV010000015.1:0-63108 GCF_057196585.1 Micromonospora sp. ATLC20 | reverse complement strand
TGTCCACCTTGGAGACCACCAGGTCGGTGCCGTCGGCGACACCGACCGCCACGGCGCCCTTGCGGGCCAGCAGCAGACCGAGCCGTCGGGCTCCGGCCGGCTGTCGGCGGCGCGGGGCGCCGGTGCGACAGGTCCGGCCGGCAGCAGCCGGGGCGGCACGGCACCCGGCGCGACGACAGGGGCGAGGCCGGCCACCACCGTGTTCACGATCTCGGCCGCGTACGCCCCGTCCGGGTCGTAGTCGGGGTCGAAGACGGTCAGCTCGACGCCGAGGCAGTGCGGGGTGTCGACCAGCCCGGCGAGCAGGATCTCCAGCTCGGCGAAGGCGATGCCGCCCGGGTCGGGCGCGTCCACGGCGGGCATCACCGCCGGGTCCAGCACGTCCACGTCGATGTGCACCCAGTAGCCGGCGCAGTCGACGAGCTGTTCGTGCGCCCACTGTGCGGTCCGGGCGGCACCCTCGGCGCGCAGTGCCGGCACCGGCCGGGTGGTGATGCCGGCGGCCTGGAGGTCGAGCCGGTACTCGTCCTGCGCGCGGATGCCGAGCACCACCACGTCGATGTCCCGGAAGTACGGCCGGCGGCCCTCGATCGCGGCCAGGTCGGGCTGCCCCCGGCCGGTCACCAGGGCGAGATCCTCCCCGGCCGCCGCGCCGACGTAGGAGGCGTTGCCGGGGTGCCGGAAGTCGGAGTGGCCGTCGACGAAGACCAGCCCGATCCGCCCGCCGACCGCCTCGCCGAGGCGGTGCATGGCCAGCGCCGAGCCGAGCAGCACCGAGCAGTCGCCGCCGAGCACCAGCGGGAACTCACCCCGGTCGATGATCGCGCCGATCCGGTCGGCGAGCGCCACCGAGTACGCGGAGATCTCCGGCGCGTGGCAGACGCCGTCGCCTGGCCGCCAGTCCCCCGGGTCGTACCGCGGCGGGGTGAGGCAGCCGGCGTCGCGGGCCCGCAGCCGCGCGAGCAGGCCGTGGTCGCGCAGCGCACCAGGCGCCTTGCCGCACCCGGGGACGGAGCTCGCGGTGGGCGGGCGCAGTCCGAGGTTCGTCGGCGCGTCGAGGACGGCGATCCGGCGCATCATGGGCTCCCGTCCTCGGCGGTCGGGCGGGCCGGCGGTGCGCCGGCCCGCGCGGGTTGACTCAGAACAGCGCGCTGGCCAGGGCGCGTCGGGCGGAGGCCACGGCGGGGTCGTCCGGGCCGGCGATGGTGAACAGGCCGAGCAGGTGCTGGCGTACCCGGTCCCGGTCGTCCCCGGCGGTGCGCCGGACCAGGCCGACCAGCCGCTTGTACGCCTCGTCGGCGAGGCCGCTGAGCACCTCGATGTCGGCGGCGAGCAGCTGGGCGTCCACGTCGTCGGGGGCGGCCGCAGCGGCGTCGAGCGCGCCCTGCGGGTCCGCGCCGGCCACCCGGCGGGCCAGCCCGACCTGCGCCAGGCCCGCCTCCGCCGCCGCGTCCGCGGGCGACTCGGCCAGGATCTTCCGGTACGCCGCCTCGGCCGCGTCGAGGTCACCGCTCATCAGCGCGTCGTCGGCGGCGTCGAGGCGCGGGTCCTCCGGTTCGGCGACGGTGACGCCACCGGCCTTGAGGACCGCCTGGAGCCACTGTCGCAACTGCGACTCGGGGACCGGGCCGGGGAAGGCGTCGATCGGGCGCCCACCGACGATGGCGTACGTGGTGGGCAGCGTCTGGAGCTGGAACATCTGCGCGAGCCGCGGCTGCTGCTGCACGTCGACCCGGGCCAGCAGCCACGCTCCGCCGCCCTCGGCGGCCAGCCGCTCCAGCACCGGGGCGAACTGGTCGCTCTCCGGGTAGCCGGCGGCACCGAAGAAGACCACTACCGGTGTGGTGAGCGAGCGTTCGAGCACCTCGGACTGGATGTTCGCCTCGGTCACGTCGATCACGGCGGCGGAGCCGGCGGGGCTGCCCGGCAGCCCGGTCGGCCCAGCGCCCTGGGACGGTGTGGCGGATGAGGTGTCGGCCGGTGCGGGGGTGCGCAGCGCGCTGAGGTCGACCGCGCCGCGGGTGAAGATCGACGAGGTGATCCGTGGGTCGCTCATGGTTGTCTAGTCTCGCACGTACCCCGGGGATCTCCGACCACCCGCAACGCCCACGTCGCCACTCTCACCCCTGCTCAACCCCCGCGCCGCACCCCCACCCCCACCTCCCCGCGATCTTGCACTTTCCGCCCCGGCAAATGCGACGAATGCCGCGCGCGGAGGGCTCGAACTGCAAGATCGCGGGGGTGGGAGGGGGACGGGCGGGGTCAGAAACGCGCGGGCTCTCGGTAGACGCCCCACTCGGCGCGGAGGGCGTCGCAGATCTCGCCGAGGGTGGCCTCGGCGCGGACCGCGTCGAGCATGGCGGGGATCATGTTCTCGCCGGTCCGCGCCACCTCGACCATCCGCGCCACGGCGGCGGTGACTGCGGCGTCGTCGCGGGCCGACTTGCGCTCGGTCAGCACCCGGCGCTGCTCCAGCTCCACCTCGTGCGAGATGCGCAGGATCTCCAGGTCCTTGGCGACGGTGCCGGTGTGGCAGTTGACGCCGACGATCCGCTTGTCGCCCTTCTCCAGCGCCTGCTGGTAGACGAACGCCGACTCGGCGATGTGCCCGGTGAACCAGCCGTCCTCGATGCCGCGCAGGATGCCGGAGGTCATCGGGCCGATGGTGTGCGGGCCCTCGCCGCCGAGCTGCTTGATCCGGGCGAAGATCTCCTCCGCCTCGGCCTCGATCCGGTCGGTGAGCGCCTCGACGTACCAGGAGCCGCCGAGCGGGTCGGCCACGTTCGTCACGCCGGTCTCCTCCATCAGCACCTGCTGGGTCCGCAGGGCGATCTCGGCCGACTCGTCGGTGGGCAGGGCGAGCGTCTCGTCGAGCGCGTTGGTGTGCAGCGAGTTGGTGCCGCCGAGCACCGCGGCCAGGGCCTCCACGGCGGTGCGGACCACGTTGTTCACCGGCTGCTGCGCGGTCAGCGACACCCCGGCGGTCTGCGTGTGGAACCGCAGCCACTGCGCCTTCTCGCTGGTGGCGCCGTACACGTCGCGCAGCCAGCGGGCCCAGATCCGGCGGGCGGCGCGGAACTTGGCGATCTCCTCGAAGAAGTCCACATGCGAGTCGAAGAAGAAGCTCAGGCCGGGGGCGAACGTGTTCACGTCCAGCCCGCGCGACAGGCCCAGCTCGACGTACCCGAAGCCGTCGGCCAGCGTGTACGCCAGCTCCTGCGCGGCGGTCGAGCCGGCCTCGCGGATGTGGTAGCCGGAGACGGACAGCGGCTTGTACCGGGGGATCTCCCGCGCGCAGTACTCCATCAGGTCGCCGATGAGGCGCAGGTGCGGCTCGGGGTCGAACAGCCACTCCTTCTGCGCGATGTACTCCTTGAAGATGTCCGTCTGGAGCGTTCCGTCCAGCGTGGACAGGTCGGCGCCCTGCCGTTCGGCGGCGACCAGGTACATGCAGAAGACCGGCACGGCCGGGCCGGAGATGGTCATCGAGGTGGTCACGCCGGCCAGGTCGATGCCGTCGAACAGCACCTCCATGTCGGACGCCGAGTCGATCGCGACGCCACAGTGGCCGACCTCGCCGAGGGACTGCGGGTCGTCCGAGTCGCGGCCCATCAGCGTCGGCATGTCGAAGGCCACGGAGAGACCGCCGCCGCCCGCGCCGAGGATCATCTTGTAGCGCTCGTTGGTCTGCCGGGCGTTGCCGAAGCCGGCGAACTGCCTGATGGTCCAGGTCCGCCCGCGGTAGCCGGTCGGATACAGACCCCTGGTGTACGGGAACTCGCCCGGCCAGCCGATCCGCTCGAACCCGGGGTACGGGGTGTCCTCCGGCGGGCCGTACACCGGCTCGACCGGCAGTCCGGACAGCGTGGTGAAGTCCGCGTCGCGCTTGCGGGCGGCGTCGTAGCGGGCCTGCCAGCGGGCCCGACCGGCGGCGATCTCGTCAGCGTCCATGCGCGGAGCTCCTTCTCAAGTCGTCGTCCCGAGTCCGAGTGTAGAGCGAGATCCTGAACGATCCTTAAGGGCTCGCGTACCGGCCGGTAACCCCGCCACGGGCCCTGCCGGGACGCCCCATCACCGTCGATCCGCAGGTCAGGGCGCTGTCTCACGTGGCGGACGACTGCCCGGCGCAGCCTCCCGGCAGCCGGGTTCCCGTGCCACACTCCCGCCGTGGGCAATCGAATCGCGACCCGGCTGATTACCTAGGCGGCGTACGCCTCCGCGTGCGTCGCCGACCAAAGCGATCCTGTCGGCTCGTCCTAGTGAGGCCCCCGTGAGCGTGTCCGCATCCACCCCCGCAACCGTCGATCTTCCCCGGCCCGCCCCCGGCCGCCCGTACGACGAGCCCGCCGCCGAGCACGGCACGCCGTGCACGATGGTGGTCCACCTCGGCGTGGGTCACTCCACGACCGGCCTGCTCAAGGTGCTGTCCGTGCTGCACTCCCGCCGGGTCGCCGTGTCACACGTCCAGTACGTGCAGTGCCCCGACCGGTCCGCGGTGATGATCGTGGAGTGCTCCCCCGCCACGGCGCCGATGGAGACGGTCCGCAAGAGCGTCGCGAACGCCGTACCTGTGGTCAGCGTCAGCGTGCACAGCGCGCCGGCCCGCGACGGCGTCCGGCGCCTGCGGTCGGGCCGCGGCACCCACAGGTGACGGGTCAGCCGGTGGGCTCCGGGCCACCGGCGCGCATGACGTCCCGGGCGGTGAGCGCCACGTGCAGCGACAGGCGCCGTTCGCTCGAGTCCAGGTCGACGCCGAGCACCCGCTCGATCAGCTCCAGCCGCTGGTAGAGCGCCGACCGCGACAGCGACATCGCGTCCGCCGCGCGCCGCTTGTTGCGCCCCTCCACCAGATACGTCTCCAGCAGCGCGACGTGGTTCGTGCCGTGGCGCTGGTCGTACGAGAGCAGCGGGCCCAGCTCGCGCTCGACGAACGTCTGCAGGCGCACGTCGTCGCGCAGCAGGTACAGCAGGCCCCGGAGGCGGACGTCGTGCAGCCGGTAGAACGGGCGCGGCTCGGCGGTGTGCACAGTCGCGTCGGCCACCTGCGCCGCCTCGGCGAGTGAGCGCCGGGCCAGGTCGAGCGTCCGGACCACCGACCCGGCGGCGACCACGACGTCCGAGCCGGCCCGGTGGCCCGCCCGGGTGAGCGCGGCGGACAGGCTCCCCAGCGCCGCCTCGTCGGAGCCGGTCTCGTCGAGCGCGACGAGGAGGGTGACGCCGGTGCCGCCGGCCGCCTCGTCCACGTCGCCGGCGAGCGCGGCGAGCCCGCACTCGCGTACCGCCGTCTCCACCGCGTCGAGCAGTTCCCGCCGGTTCGCGGTCCCGTCGGCGCCGGCGCCCGGAGCCGGCCGGCGCCGCCGGACCACGACGCCGAGCAGCCGGCGCTGCTCCAGGACGACACCGAGCCCGCGCGCCCGCAGCGCCACGTCCCGGGTGGGCGCCGAGTGGGTGACGATGCTCAGCAGCAGGCTGCTGCGCGCCTGCCGCTCGACCGACGACGAGTCCCGGGCGACGAGCTGGTTCAGCGCGATGGTGGACGCGGCGCGTTCCAGCAGCACCCGGGTCCGGGCCGGTGGCTCCTGGTCGCACAGCAGCACGAGCCGCCCCCACCGGTTGCCGCGCGCCTCGACGCTCGTCACCAGCCAGCCCGAGCGCGGCTCGTAGCCGGTGCCGGACGGCACCTCGACCGCACGCGAGCGGGTCTCCCAGCGGTCGAGCAGCTCCTCGGCGGTCAGCGGACCGGTCTCGTACGCCAGCACCTGGTGGGCGAGGTTCTCCAGCACCGCTGGCCGCCGGGACAGGCGGGTGACCTCGCGGAGCACCTGGCGGGGCTCGGCGCCCTCCACCGACAGCTCGGTGAAGATGCGGTGGATCTCGTCCTTCGCGAGCAGGTCCGCCGTCTGCTCCTCGACGATCACCGAGTGGACGACCTCGGTCACGGCGACGAACCGCATCTCGCGCCGCAGGGCGATCAGGGGCAGGTTCCGGCTGCGGGCGTGCTCGACCAGCCCGGCCGGCAGCGTGCCGCCGAACCGGCGGCCCAGCTCGACCACCACGCCCGCCACCCCGACGGCCGCGAGGCCGTCGATCCACCGGCGCAGCCCGTCGTCGTCGGGGGGCAGGCCGATGCCCGTGGTCAGGACCAGCTCGCCACCGCGGAGCAGGTCGGCGATCTCGGGGATCTCGGCGACGTGCACCCAGCGCACCGGCGCGTCCAGCCGGTCCCGGCCCGCCAGGACGCGCGGCCCGGCCTGCTGCAGAGCCGGCAGTTCCAGCACGTCACGGACGGTCATCGGCATCGGAGCGCCTCCCCCTTCCTCCGGCGCACAGTATGTGCGCTTCCCGCGGACGGGAACGACACAGTGCCCATTGCCCGGACCTGGGGAAGCGCAGATGATCCCGGGCATGACCCAGACAGCACCCGGCACCGCGCCCGCTCCCGTCCCGCTGGAGCGGGTGACCCACTGGATCGACGGCAAGCCGTTCGCCGGAGTCACCGAGCGTACGGCCCCAGTCTACGATCCGGCGCTGGGCGCGGTCCGGACGGAGGTGCCGCTGGCCTCGGTCGACGAGGTGGACCAGGCCGTCGCCTCGGCCGCCGCCGCGTTCGCCTCCTGGCGGACCTCGTCGCTGACCAAGCGCACCCAGGTGCTGTTCGCGTTCCGGGAGCTGGTCAACCAGCACAAGCAGGAGCTGGCCGAGCTGATCACGGCCGAGCACGGCAAGGTCGTCTCGGACGCCCTCGGCGAGGTCACCCGCGGCCTGGAGGTCGTCGAGTTCGCGTGCGGCATCCCGCACCTGCTCAAGGGCGGCTACTCGGAGGGCGTCTCCACGAACGTGGACGTCTACTCGATCCGGCAGCCGGTCGGCGTCTGCGCCGTGATCTCCCCCTTCAACTTCCCGGTGATGGTCCCGATGTGGTTCGTGCCCATCGCCATCGCGGCGGGCAACACCGTCGTGCTCAAGCCCAGCGAGAAGGACCCGTCCGCGTCGCTGCTCGTGGCCCGGCTCTGGGAGCAGGCCGGCCTGCCCGCCGGCGTGTTCAACGTGGTGCACGGCGACAAGGTCGCGGTGGACCGGCTGCTGGAGCACCCCGAGGTCAAGGCGGTGTCGTTCGTCGGCTCCACGCCGATCGCCCGGTACGTGTACGAGACCGGCACCCGCAACGGCAAGCGCGTCCAGGCCCTCGGCGGCGCGAAGAACCACATGGTGGTGCTGCCGGACGCCGACCTCGACCTGGCCGCCGACGCGGCGGTGAACGCCGGGTTCGGTTCGGCCGGCGAGCGGTGCATGGCCATCTCGGCTCTGGTGGTCGTCGAGCCCGTCGCCGACGACCTGGTGGCCCGGATCCGGGAGCGCATCGCCACGCTGAAGGTCGGTGACGGGCGGCGCTCCTGCGACATGGGTCCGCTGGTCACCAAGGAGCACCGCGACCGCGTCGCGTCGTACCTCGACGCGGGTGCCGAGGCGGGCGCCGAGCTGGTGGTGGACGGCCGCGAGGTGCGTGTCGACGGCGACGAGTCCGGGTTCTGGCTCGGGCCGAGCCTGCTGGACCGGGTGTCGCCGGAGATGAGCGTCTACACCGACGAGATCTTCGGGCCGGTGCTGTCGGTGGTGCGCGTCGGCAGCTACGACGAGGCGCTCGCGCTGGTGAACGCCAACCGGTACGGCAACGGCACGGCCATCTTCACGAACGACGGCGGCGCGGCCCGCCGCTTCCAGAACGAGGTCGAGGTCGGCATGGTCGGCGTCAACGTGCCGATCCCGGTGCCGATGGCCTACTACTCCTTCGGCGGCTGGAAGGACAGCCTCTTCGGCGACTCGCACGCCCACGGCGCCGAGGGCGTGCACTTCTTCACCCGCGGCAAGGTCGTCACGTCCCGGTGGCTCGACCCCAGCCACGGCGGCATCAACCTCGGCTTCCCCGAGAACGTCTGAGCAGCGGAGAGAGAACGCCGATGAGCAGCAGCGCACGACGCACCTACGAACTCGACCGCGCGCACGTCTTCCACTCCTGGTCCGCCCAGTCGCTGCTCGACCCGATGGTGGTCGAGCGCGCCGAGGGGTCGTACTTCTGGGACGGCGACGGGAACCGCTACCTGGACTTCTCGTCGCAGCTCGTCAACACCAACATCGGCCACCAGCACCCGGTGGTGGTCGCGGCGATCCAGGAGCAGGCGGCCCGTCTGTGCACGATCGCGCCGTCGTACGCCAACGACGTCCGCGGCGAGGCGGCCCGGCTGATCACCGAGCTGACCCCGGCGGGCCTTTCCAAGGTGTTCTTCACGAACGGCGGCGCGGACGCGATCGAGCACGCCGTCCGGATGGCCCGGCTGCACACCGGCCGGCCGAAGGTGCTGTCGCAGTACCGCAGCTACCACGGCGGCACCCAGACGGCGGTGAACCTCACCGGCGACCCGCGCCGCTGGCCCAGCGACAACGGCACCGCCGGGGTGGTGCACTTCTTCGGCCCGTTCCTATACCGGTCGGAGTTCGGCGCCACGACCGAGGAGGAGGAGTGCGCGCTCGCGCTGCGCCACCTCGAACGCGTCGTGGAGATGGAGGGCCCGTCCACCATCGCCGCGATCGTGCTGGAGACGGTGCCGGGCACCGCCGGCATCATGCCGCCGCCGCCGGGCTTCCTGGCGGGCGTACGGGAGCTGTGCGACAGGCACGGCATCCTCTACATCGCCGACGAGGTGATGGCGGGCTTCGGGCGTACCGGCGCCTGGTTCGCGCTGGACCACTACGGCGTGACGCCCGACCTGATCACCTTCGCCAAGGGCGTGAACTCCGGTTACGTCCCGCTCGGCGGTGTGGTGATCGCCGACCACGTGGCCGACACGTTCGCCACCCGCGCCTACCCCGGCGGCCTGACCTACTCCGGTCACCCGCTGGCCACCGCCGCCGCCGTCGCGACCATCAACGTGATGCGGGACGAGCGGATCGTCGAGAACGCCGCCACGATCGGCGCCGACGTGCTGGGCCCGGGGCTGCGTGAGCTGGCCGACCGGCACCCGAGCGTCGGTGACGTACGCGGGCTCGGCGTGTTCTGGGCGCTGGAACTGGTACGCGACCGGGAGACGAAGGAGCCGCTGGCGCCGTACGGGTCGTCGTCGCCGGAGATGAACGAGGTGCTGGCCGCGTGCAAGCGCGGCGGGCTCGTCGCGTTCGCGAACTTCAACCGGATCCACGTGGTGCCACCGTGCACCGTGTCGGAGACGGAGGCCAAGGCGGGCCTGGCGATCCTCGACGAGGCGCTGACACTCGCCGACCGCCACACGGTCTGAGGCAATGCCCACCACCGCCCGCCGGGTCCACCCCGGCGGGCGGTCCCGTATCCGAGATCCGCGATACGGCCGGCGACCCCGGTGACGCGGAGACCGACGCACCCAGAAGGTGACGAATGACTACCGTAGATCTCGCCGACCCACAGGTCACCAACCCCTTCGCCGGCACCACCGGCCTTCCGCGTACGTCCGAGGGCTGGACCCAGCTCGTCACCCCGGACGGGCGCCTGCACCCGGACGTCGACGCCGACCGTGACGCCCTCGGCCGACTCACCCGCGACCTGTACCGGGGGATGCGGCTCGCGCGCCGCCTCGACGACGAGGCGTTCGCGTTGCAGCGCCAGGGCGAGCTGGGCCTGTGGCTGCAGTGCCGCGGCCAGGAGGCGGCCCAGGTCGGCTCGGTCGCGGCGGTACGCGCCGACGACTACGTCTTCCCGAGCTACCGGGAGCACGCCGCGGCCCTGTGGCGCGGCATCGGCCCGGCCGACCTGCTCCGCCAGTGGCGCGGCGTCGCGCACAGCGGCTGGGACCCGGAGCCGTACTCGTTCCACATCTACACGCTGGTCCTGGCCGCCCAGCTGCTGCACGCCACCGGGTACGCCCTCGGGGTGCAGCGCGACGGCAGCGACACGGTGGTCGTGACGTACTTCGGTGACGGCGCCGCCAGCGAGGGCGACGCGAGCGAGGCGATGAACATCGCCGCCGTCAACGCCGCCCCGATGGTGTTCTTCTGCCAGAACAACCAGTGGGCCATCTCCACGCCGACCGCGTCGCAGACGCGTACCCCGATCCACCGGCGCGGCGCCGGGTTCGGCCTGCGCAGCGAGTGGGTCGACGGCAACGACGTGCTGGCGGTGTACGCGGTGACGTCAGCGGTGACCGAGCACGCCCGGTCCGGTGCCGGCCCCGCGATCGTCGAGGCCACCACGTACCGGATGGGCGGGCACAGCACGTCGGACGACCCGACCCGGTACCGCACCGACGGCGAGCTGGAGGCGTGGCGGGCGCGGGATCCGCTGGCCCGGGTCGAGGCGCTCATGCGCGCCGAGGGCTGGAGCGACGAGGTGTTCCTCGGCGAGATCCAGGCCGAGGCGGACGAACTCGCCGACCGGACCCGCCGGGAGTGCCTGGCCCTGACGGCGCCGGACCTCGCGGACGCCTTCGCCACCGTGCTGGCCGACGTGCCCCCGCTTCTGCGGGAGGAGCGCGACGCGTTCGTCGCCTACCGCGCCTCCTTCCTCGACTGACGCCCGCCCGCGATCGGAGAACTCGTTCATGCTCACCCTCTGTCAGGCACTGAACAGCGGCCTGCGCCGCGCCATGGAGGACGACGACAAGGTCCTCCTGATGGGCGAGGACGTCGGCCGGCTCGGCGGCGTCTTCCGGGTCACCGACGGTCTCCAGAAGGACTTCGGCGAGGCCCGGGTGGTGGACACCACCCTCGCCGAGTCCGGGATCGTCGGCACCGCCATCGGGCTGGCGCTGCGCGGGTACCGCCCGGTCTGCGAGATCCAGTTCGACGGCTTCGTCTACCCCGCGTTCAACCAGATCGTCTCCCAGCTCGCGAAGATGCGGGCCCGCACCGGCGGCCGTACCGCCCTGCCGGTGGTGGTGCGCATCCCGGTGGGTGGCGGCATCGGCGCGGTGGAGCACCACAGCGAGTCGAACGAGGCGTACTTCGCGCACACCGCCGGGCTGCGGGTCGTCTACTGCGCCAGCCCGGACGACGCGCACTGGATGATCCGCCAGGCCGTCGCCGGTGACGACCCGGTCATCTTCTACGAGCCGAAGCGCCGCTACTGGGTCAAGGGCGAGGTGACCCCCGCCGGGCCGCCACTGCCGCTGGACCGCGCCCGGACCGTGCGGCCGGGCAGCGACGTGACGCTGCTGACGTACGGCGGCACCGTCGCCACCTGCGTCGCCGCCGCCGAGGCCGCGGCACCGGAGGGGCGCGACATCGAGGTGATCGACCTGCGGTCCATCTCCCCGCTGGACGTGGCGACCATCGAGGAGTCGGTCCGCCGTACCGGCCGGGCGGTGGTGGTCCACGAGGCCCCCACGTTCGCCGGGTTCGGTGCCGAGGTCGTCGCGCAGGTGACGACCCGGTGCTTCTACTCGCTGGAGGCGCCGGTCGAGCGGGTCGGTGGCTTCAACCTGCCGTACCCGCCGGCCAAGGTCGAGGAGGAGTACCTGCCCGACCTGGACCGGATCCTCGACGCCGTCGACCGCGTCCTGGCCGCGTGAAGGGAGAGGTACCCGTGAACGTTCAGCAGTTCCGCCTGCCCGACGTCGGCGAGGGCCTCACCGAGGCCGAGATCGTCACCTGGCGGGTCGCCCCCGGCGATCCGGTCGGCCTCAACGACGTCATCGTGGACATCGAGACCGCCAAGGCCGTGGTCGAGCTGCCCAGCCCGTACGCCGGTGTGGTGGACCGCCTGCTGGCCGAGGAGGGGCAGACAGTCGAGGTCGGCTCGCCGATCATCGCGATCCGGGTGCCGGGTGACGGCCCGGCGGCGCCGTCCGCCGACGAACCGCCGACCGGCGACGAACCGGCCGCCGAGGAACCGGCGGCGGAGCGTACCGCGGTGCTCGTGGGCTACGGGGTGTCCGCGCAGGCGCGGACCCGCCGGCCGCGTCGCGCGACGCCGTCCGTCCGCCCGGCCGAGCCGGTCCGCGGGCCGCACACGTCCCGGCCGCCGGTGCTCACCAAGCCGCCGCTGCGCAAGCTCGCGAAGGACCTCGGCGTGGAGCTGGCCGACATCCGCGGCAGCGGCCCCGGCGGCCGGATCACCCGCCAGGACCTGCTCGACCACACCACCGTCCCGGCGCCGGTGGCCGACCAGCGGCGGGACGAGCGCCTGCCCGTGCGCGGGGTCCGCAAGGCGACCGCCGCCGCGATGGTCGCCAGCGCGTTCACCGCGCCGCACGTCACCGAGTTCCTCACCGTCGACATGACCGGCACCGTCGAGTTCGTGGACCGGCTGAAGCAGGATCCGGCGTTCCAGGGGGTGAAGGTCAGCCCGCTGCTCGTGGCGTCGCTCGCGGTGCTGGACGCGGTCCGCCGGTACCCGGACGTCAACGCCCGGTGGGACGAGGAGAACCAGGAGATCGTCCGGTTCGCCGACGTCAACCTGGGCATCGCCGCCGCGACGCCGCGCGGTCTGCTGGTGCCGAACGTCAAGGCCGCGCAGAACCTTCCGGTACGGGACCTCGCGGTCGCGCTGAACGAGCTGGCGAGCACCGCGCGGGAGGGCCGTACCCGTCCCGCCGACCTGTCCGGCGGAACGATCACCATCACCAACATCGGCGTGTTCGGGGTGGACGCCGGCACCCCGATCCTCAACCCCGGTGAGGCGGCGATCCTCTGCCTCGGCGCACTGCGCCGGATGCCGTGGGTGGTCGACGAGCAGGTCGTTCCCCGGTGGACGGTGCAGTTGTCGCTGTCGTTCGACCACCGGCTGGTGGACGGGGAACTGGGCAGCCGGGTACTCGCCCACGTCGGGCGGTTCCTGGACGACCCGCTGTGGGGTCTGGCCCTGCGCTGAGGCCCCGGCAGACGGACGGCGCGTGGACGGACAAGGAGGTCCGTCCACGCGCCGTCGCCGTACGCGCGGGCGCGCGGGCGCGCGGGCGCGCGTCAGTCCACGACCTCGAACCCGACGCCGGCCGACGGACGCGGCGCGACGTCGCCCGCCGGTGCGATGGGCTCACCCACCTCCTCGGACGCGGCGAGGCGGAACCGCACGTACTCCAGCTCGCCGGAGAACTCGTGCCGGGCCGGGTAGCTCGACGACACCGGCGAGTGGATGCTGCGCCCGACGTCCATGCCGGCGAAGCCGTGAAAGAACGGCAGCAGTCGCGGGAACAGCGCCTCGCCCGCCGCCTCGCCGTCCACGTAGAGGCGGCCGGTGCCCTGGCAGTCGGCCGTCTTCGTCAGCTCGAAGGTCAGCTCCACCGGGCCCAGCGGCAACTCGCCCTCGGACCGCAGCACGTAGTGGGTGCCGAGGTGGTTGTACTCGTACACCAGGTGGTTGTCCTGGATGTGCAGCACGTAGCCGCCGCTGACGTTGCCGAGCACCACGATCACGCCGCCCTGGGTGACGTCGGTGCGGTGCACCCGCGCGGTGATGGCGTGCGAACGGTTCATCGTCGGCGGCACCGCCGCACCGGAGATCGTCGGTACGCCCGCCAGGTACGTGAAGTCCAGCCGGTCCCGCACCGATCCGGGGCGCGGCACCCGGGCCCGGATGGCGAATCCCCTGTCGTCAAGCGGCAGCACGTCGTAGCGGGCCGCCTCGATCCAGAACTCCTCGATGAGACGCCGCAGCACCTCCGGGTGCTCGGCGGCCAGGTCCCGGCTCTCGGTCGGGTCCTCGTCGATCCGGTACAGCTCCCAGCGGTCCTCGTCCCACGAGGTGCCCCGCTCGTGGAACGCGACAGCCTTCCAGCCCTGGTGGTAGATGCCGCGATGGCCGAACATCTCGAAGTACTGGCGGTCCCGCGACGGCGGCGCCGCCGGGTCGCGCAGCCCGTCGCGGAAGCTGCGGCCGTGCAGCGGCATCTGCGGTACGCCCCGGCGCACCGCGGGCGGCCGCACCCCGACGAGGTCCAGCACCGTCGCGGTGACGTCGATGCTGTGCTGGAACTGCGTCCGCACCTCCCCGCCGGGTACGCCACCGGCCGGCCAGCTCAGCACGAACGGCACCCGGACGCCGCCCTCGTGGGTGTGCTGCTTGTAGCGGCGGAACGGGGTGTTGCTGACCTGCGCCCAGCCCAGCGGGTAGTTGCTCTGCGCGCGCGGGCCGCCGATCTCGTCGATCCGGTCCAGGCTGTCCTGGAGGTTCTCCGGCACCCGGTTCTGGAAAGCGGTGGGGTTGAGCGTGCCGAGGGGCGTGCCCTCGGGGCTCGCGCCGTTGTCCGACATGACCACGAAGACGGTGTTGTCGAGCCGGCCGATCCGCTCCAGGAAGTCGACCAGACGCCCGAGCTGGGCGTCGGTGTGGTCGACCATCGCCGCGTACGCCTCCTGCATGCGGGCGAACAGGCGCCGCTGCTCCGGCGGCACGTCGTCCCACGGCACGACGCCGGGGTTGTGCGGTGGCAGCGGCGCCTCCGGCGGGATGATGCCGAGTCCGATCTGCCGCCGGTGCCGGTCCGCGCGGATGACGTCCCAGCCGGCGTCGTAGCGGCCCCGGTACTTCGCCAGGTAGTCCGGCGGGGCCTGGTGCGGCGCGTGCGCCGCGGCGTACGCCAGGTAGAGGAAGAACGGCTTCTCCGGGGTGAACGAGGTCTGGTCCCGGACGAACCCGATGGCCCGGTCGGTGAGGTCCTCGGTGAGGTGGTAGCCCTCCTCCGGGGTGGCCGGCGGGTCCACCTGGTGGTTGTCGTACACCAGCTCCGGATAGAAGTTGTCGGTCTCGGCCTCCAGGAAGCCGTAGTACCGCTCGAAGCCGCGGCCCAGCGGCCACTGGTCGTACGGGCCGGACGGCGTGGTGTGCTCCAGCGGCGCGACGTGCCACTTGCCGACCGCCATCGTGTTGAACCCGGCGTCGGCGAGCATCTCCGCGACTGTGGCCGCGGCGTGGGTGATCCGCCCCCGCCCGCTCGGGAAGCCGCTGTCGAAGTTGGACAGCATGCGCATGCCGACGCTGTGGTGGTTGCGGCCGGTGAGCACGCTGGCCCGGGTCGGCGAGCACAGCGGAGAGGTGTGGAAGTTGGTGTACCGCAGCCCGGAGGCGGCCAGGCGGTCGATCGTCGGGGTGTCGATCTCGGCGCCGAAGCAGCCGAAGTCGGCGAACCCGACGTCGTCCAGCAGCACGTACACCACGTTCGGCGTACCCGCGGCGGCCGATTGCGGCGCGCTCCAGTGCTCCGTCGACTCGCCGTAGGTGCGTCCGATGGTCCCCTCGTACGGAGGGTCCGCCAGAGGTCCGGTCACGGTACGCCTCAGCCGGCCGTCGTGCCGCCGTCGAGGACGAGCGTGTGGCCCGTGATCATGCGCGCCTCGTCGCTGGCGAGGAACACCACCGCGTCGGCGGAGTCGCGCGGCGTCGCCATGCGGCCCAGCGGGATCGACGCCCGGAAGTTCTCCCGCGCGCTGTCCGGCACGTCTCCCATCCCGCCCAGGAACGCCGAGAGCATCGGCGTCTCGGTCGCCGCCGGGGCGATCGCGTTGACCCGGACGCCGTGCGGCGCCAGCTCCAGCGCCAGCGCCTTCATCAGGCCGATGACGCCGTGCTTGGCGGCGGTGTACGGCGCGTACCGGGGACGGGCGATGACGGCCTGCAGCGACGCGGTGAACACGATCGCGCCGCCACCGGCCTCGATCAGCGCGGGCGCGGCGGCCTGCGCGGTCCAGAACGCACCCTTGAGGTTCACGTCGACCACGCGGTCCAGCGTCGCCTCGTCCACCTCGTCGAGCGGGCCGGTGAACGGCGTACCGGCGTTCGCGTGCATGAGGTCGAGCCGGCCGAACCGCTCGACGGCGGTCTCGACGGCGGCGCGGCAGTCGGCGGCCCGGGTGACGTCGCAGGCCACGCCGACCACGGCGGACCCGAAGCCGGCGGCGGCCCCGGCGGCGCGGTCGCCGTCGAGGTCGGCGATGACGACGCGCGCGCCCTCCTCGACGAGCCGGCCGACGGTGGCCAGTCCGATGCCGCTGGCGCCTCCGGTGACGACGGCGACGCGGTCAACCAACCTCATGTGCTGCTCCTGTTGAATCGGTCCAGGAGGTCGCCGCTCAGGGTGGGCACCGCGGACAGCAGCCTCTGGGTGTAGGGGTGCCGGGGGTCGGAGTAGATCGATTCGGTGTCACCCGTCTCGACGATCCGGCCCTGGTTCATCACCGCGATCCGGTCGCAGAGGTACCGGACGACGGACAGGTCGTGGGAGACCAGGATCAGGGTCAGCTTGAACTGCTCGGCCAGGTCGGTGAGCAGGTTGAGGATCTGCGCGCGGACCGAGACGTCGAGCGCGCTGACCGGCTCGTCGCCGACGATGACCTTCGGCCCGGCCGCGAGGGCGCGGGCGATGGCGATGCGCTGCCGCTGGCCGCCGGAGAACTGGTGCGGGTAGCGGGTCACCGCCTCCTCGGGCAGACCCACCGAGTGCATCAGCTCGGCGACGCGGGCCCGGTGGTCGCCGGGCAGGCGCAGCGCGCGCATCGGCTCCGCGATGATGTCCGCGACGCGCATGCGCGGGTTCAGCGACGACATCGGATCCTGGAGCACCATCTGCACGTCGCGGCGCAGGAACCCGAGCCGCCGCTCCGGTACGCCGCTGATCCGCTGCCCGTTGTAGAAGGCGGTGCCGGACGTCGGCTGGTCGAGGGCCATGAGGATGCGCGACAGTGTGGACTTGCCGGAGCCGCTCTCCCCCACGATGCCGAACGCCTCGCCCTCGTGGACCTGCACGCTCACGCCGTCGAGCGCGCGGATCGGCTGGCCCGGCGTACGCAGCGACCGCCGCGGGGCGCGGTACTCGCGCACCACGTCGACGGCTTCCAGCAACGGGGTGGTGGTCATGCGCTGGCCTTCCCGCTTCCTAGGGGCTGGTCGCTCTCGATCGGGTGGTGGCAGGCGGCCCGCTGGGTGCTGCCGGGCGGCGCCGTCAGCAGCGGCACCGTGCCGCAGACGTCGTCGGCGCGCGGGCATCGGTTGCGGTAGACGCAGCCGGTGGGGAACGAACCGAGCGACGGGACGCGGCCCGGGATCGTCGACAGCCGGCCGCTTCCGTCGGTGCTCTCCAGCACCGTGGACGCCCGCAGGCCCGCCGTGTACGGGTGCCGGGGCGAGTCGAACACCGTCGCCACGTCGCCGTGCTCGACGATCGAGCCGCCGTACATGACGAGCAGTTCCTCGCAGATGCTGGCGACGACGGGCAGGTCGTGCGTGATGAGCAGCAGCGACGCGCCCTCCTCGCGCACCAGCGTGTCCATCAGCCGCAGCATCTCCGCCTGCACCGTGACGTCCAGCGCGGTGGTGGGCTCGTCCGCGACCAGCACGGCCGGGTCGCACGCCAGCGCGATGGCGAGCACGACGCGCTGCCGCTGACCGCCGGAGAGCTGGTGCGGGTACTTGCGCGCGGTCCGGTCGGGCTCGGGCAGCTGGACCCGTTCGAGCAGTTCGACGGCCCGGGCCGAGGCCGCCGCGCGGCTCATCCCCTTGTGCAGCCGCAGCGACTCGGCGACCTGGTTGCCGACCCGCATCAGCGGGTTCAGCGCCGTCATCGGCTCCTGGAACACCATGGCGATGTCGTTGCCGCGGACCGCGCACATCTCCCTGTCGGACAGGTCGAGCAGGTTGCGGCCGTTCAGCAGCACCCGCCCGGTCGCGGTCACGCCGTGGGGCAGCAGGCCCATCAGCGCGAGCGCGGTCAGGGACTTGCCGCAGCCGGACTCGCCGATCAGCCCCATCCGCCGGCCCCGCCCGATCTCGAACGAGACGCCCTTGACGGCCTGGATGTCGTGGACCTTGACGACGAGGTCCTCCACCACGAGCCCGCTCACGCCGCTCACCGTCCTCTCAGCCGCGGGTCGAGGGCGTCGCGCAGCCCGTCGCCCATGAGGTTGAAGCCGAGCACCGACAGGGCGATGGCCAGACCGGGCCAGACGGCGAGCATCGGCTGCACGACGAAGTAGTTCTGGGCCTCCTGGAGCATCCGGCCCCAGGTGGGGGTCGGTGGCGGGGTGCCGTACCCGAGGTACGACAGCGCCGCCTCGGCGAGCACCGCGTGCGCGAACGACACCGACGCCTGCACGATGAGCAGGGCCGCGATGTTCGGCAGCACGTACCGGACCATGAGCACCACGCCCCGGCGGCCGTAGCTGCGCGCGGCGAGCACGAAGTCGCTTTGCAGCACCTGCATCGCGCCGGCCCGGGTGAGGCGGCCGAACACCGGCACGTTGGCGACGCCGATCGCGATCATGCCGGTGAGCGTGGAGGCACCGAAGCCGGCGGCCAGGATGATGGCCAGCAGGATGGCCGGGAACGCGAACACGATGTCCAGCGCCCGCATCACCGGCTCGCTGAGCCAGCGGTGCCCGGTGGCGGCGAGCAGACCCAGAGGTACGCCCACAGCGGCGGCGATCGCGACGGCGACCACACCGACGAACAGTGTGGTCCGCGCGCCGACGAGGAGCTGGCTGACGATGTCCCGGCCGAAGTGGTCGGTGCCGAGCCAGTGGTCCCCACCCGGGGACAGCAGCGTCTGCGACGGGTCGACCCGGGTGGGGTCGTACGGCGTCCAGAGGAACGACACGAGCGCGGTGAGGACGACCAGGCCCACCAGGCCGGCGCCGATCACCAGCGTGAGGTTCCAGCGGCGGCGCGGCTTGACGGGGCCGGCCGCGACGACGTCGGCGGTGGCGTCCGGTGGGGCGTCGGCGACTGATGTCATGCCTTGCTCCTCAGCCTGGGGTCGACCGCGTGGTACACCACGTCGACGACGAAGTTGATCAGAAGCACCGCGGCGGTCAGCACCATCACGGTGCCCTGCACCTTCAGCAGGTCGCGGTTGCCGACGTCCTGCAGCAGCATCCGGCCGAGGCCGGGCAGGCCGAAGACGTTCTCGATCACGACGGTGCCGATGAGCAGCGTCGCGAGTTGCAGACCGAGGACGGTGATGACCGGGATGGCCGCGTTGCGCAGTGCGTGCCGGGTCAGCGCCTGCGAGCGGCTGAGCCCCTTGGCCCGCGCGGTCTGGATGAAGTCCTCCTGCATGACCTCGACCACCGCGGACCGGACGTAGCGCATCAGGATCGCGCCCTGGGCCACGCCGAGGACCAGCGCCGGCATCAGCAGGGCCTGCACGGCGCCGCCGACGTCGTCCCATCCGGTGAACCCGCCGGCGGGCAGCCACTGCAACTTCACCGCGAACACGGTGATGAGCAGGATGCCCAGCCAGAACGACGGCACGGCGATGCCGACCTGGCTCAGCGCGGACAGCGCCGTCCCGATCGCGGTGCGGCTCTTCACCGCGGCGAGGATGCCCAGCGGTACGGCGATGAGCAGCGCCAGCGTCATCCCGGCCAGGATCAGCGGCACCGTCACGCCGAGCTTGTCGGCGATCTCCGAGCCGACCGACACCCCGCTGAGCGGCGAGATGCCGAAGTCACCGCGGATCAGGCCGCCCGCCCAGTCGAGGTACCGCTCGGTGAACGGCCGGTTCGTCCCGAACTGTTCCCGCAGCGCCTCCAGCGCCTCCGGGGTCGCGTTCACACCCAGCATCGCCTGCGCCTGGTCGCCCGGCAGCAGCGAGAGCATCGTGAAGACGAGGATCGACGCGGCGAACAGGGATACCGCGAGGATGGCCAGCCGCCGGACGAAGTAGATCACCATGCGTGTGTGCTCCCACTCCGAGTCATGGCCTGATCATCACCATCTTGGTCACGGTCAGCTCCTCCATGGCGAAGCGCGGTCCCTCCCGGCCGATGCCGGAGTCCTTGACGCCGCCGTACGGCATGTTGTCGGCGCGGAAGCCGGGCACCTCGTTGACGAGCACCCCGCCGACGTCGAGACGGCGCACGACGTCCAGGGCCACCGCCAGATCACGGGTGAAGACGGCGGCCTGGAGCCCGTAGCGCGACCGGTTGACCAGCTCGACCGCGGCGTCCATGTCGGGCACCGACCGGACGCAGACCACCGGACCGAAGATCTCCTCCGCCCAGCACTCGGCGTCCTCGGGGACGTCGACGAGCACAGTCGGTTGCAGCACCCGGCCCTGCGCCGTACCGCCGGCCAGGCAGCGCGCCCCGGCGGCGACCGCGCGGTCCACCCACGAGTGGACCCGCTCGGTGGACGCCTCGTCCACCAGGGCGGACACACGGGTGTCGGCGGACCGGGGGTCACCGGTGGTGACCGTCGCCAGCAGCGGCTGGAGGCGGTCCAGCAGCGCCTCGCGGACCGGCTCCTCGACGATCACCCGCTGCACGCTGATGCACGCCTGACCGGAGGCGTAGAACCCGCCGCGTACGACCGCTTCGGCGGCCCGGTCGAGGTCGGCGTCGCGGCCGACGACGAGCGCCGCGTTGGACCCGAGTTCCAGCAGCACCTTGCGCGGGGCCGCGGCGCGGGCGATCTGGTGGCCGACGTGCGCCGACCCGGTGAACGACACGGCCGCGACGCCGGGGTGCGTGGTCAGGAGCTTGCCGACCTCGACGCCACCGGTGACGAGCTGGACGCCCGCGGCCGGGCAGCCCGCCGCGCGGAACAGGTCCACGAGCACGAGCGTGGCCAGCGGCGTGTTCGGCGCCGGCTTGACGATCACCGGGCAGCCCGCCGCGATCGACGGCGCGACCTTGTGGGCGGCCAGGAGCAGCGGGTAGTTGAACCCGGTGATGCCGACGACGACGCCGACCGGGCGGCGTACCCAGAAACCGAGCATGCCCTCGCCGGCCGGCTGCATGTCCAGCGCCACCGTCTCGCCGGTCAGGTGCCCGACCTCCTCGGCGGCCGTCTCCAGCGTGACAAGCGTGCGGGCGACCTCGACCCGGCAGTCGACGAGCGGCTTGCCGGTCTCCAGGACCAGCAGCTCGGCCAGCGAATCGGCGCGGGCGCGCACCTCGGCGGCGACTGCCGTCAGGATCGCGCGCCGCCGGTGGCCGGGCAGCCCGGCCATCTCCGCGGCGACCCCCTGCGCGGCCTCGACAGCCGCCTCCGCGTCGGCGGTGTCGCCCCACGGCGCCTGGGTGACTGTGCTGCCGTCGTACGGGAAGCGCACCGGCGCGGTCTGCGCGGTGCTGGTCCAGCCCGCGCCGATCGGCAGTCCGGCGGGCAGCGCGGTCAGCAGCTCCTGCGCGGTCACGACGCCGCACCCGCCCGGGCGCCGGTGGCACCGGTGAGGAAGGCCAGCGCCGCCTCGGCGTACACCTTCGTCTTGCGGACGATGTCGTCGACCTCGACGTACTCGTCGGGCTGGTGGGCGATCCACTTCGGGCCGGGGCCGTACACCACGTTCGGGATGCCGCTGTCGCGCCACAGGATGGTGCCGTCGGTCGCGCCGGGCACGCCGCCGAAGACGGGCTCGGCACCGGTGACGGCGCGGTGCGCCCCGGCCACGGCGAGCGAGATCGGGTGGTCCTCCGGTGTCACCGCGCACGGCCGGTCGTCGACGACCTCGACGGCGAAGGTGACGCCGTGCCGGGCGCCGATGGCGTCGGCGTCGGAGCGGACCCGCGCGGCGAGGGCGGCGTGGTCGACACCGGGTACGGTCCGGCAGTCCACGCCGAGGACGGCGCGACCGGGGATGACGTTGAGCTGGTCGGCGGAGCCGGCGTCCAGGACCGTGGGGGTCAGGTACGTCGGGCCGAGGTGCACGTGCTCACCCGGGTCGGCCTGCAGTTCCTTCTGGTACCGGCCGAGCGCGGCGACCAGCTCGGCCACCGCGGGGACGGGGTTGCGGCCGTGCTGCGGCATCGCGCCGTGCGCCATCTTGCCGGTGCAGGTGACAAGCAGCCGGACGGCGCCCTTGGCGACCGCGCAGATCTCCTCCGCCTCCGGCTCACAGATGATCGCGGCGTCCACCTCGCGGGCCAGCGCCGTGGTGGTGAAGTGCTTCGCCCCGAGCATCTGGCCCTCCTCGTCCACCAGGGCCGCCACCACGATCCGGCCCGGGAACGGCCCGGCCAGCTCGACGGCCCGGGCCGCGTGGATCATCGCGGCGACGCCGGCCTTCATGTCGGCGGAGCCGCGACCGTACAGCCGCCCGTCGACGATGTCGCCGCCGAACGGGTCGACGGTCCACTCCTCGGGAGCGCCCTCGGTGACGACGTCGGTGTGCCCCTCGAACATCAGCGTCGGGCCGGGCAGGCCGCCGTCCACCACAGCGACGACGTTGGGGCGCCCGGGGACGACCTCGGTGGCCTCCGGCCGCCAGCCGAACCCCCGCATGACCTGCGCGACGAGTTCCGCCGCGGGCTGCTCGCTTCGCCCGCGCCCCGCGTCCCAGGTCGAAGGGATGCGGACCAGGTCCTGGGTGAGCGACACGACGGCTTGCTCGTCCACGAGATGGCCGGCGCGGAGGGAGGCGTGGGTGTCCGACGTCATGGCGTCGGAGGTTACGAACTCCGCCCCCGGAGGGGAACGTCCAGTTTCCGGGTCGGCGGGGGTACCAGTCGCGGCCGGACCTGGTCTTCTACCGCCTCGACGACCCGCCGCACCCCCTCGTCGATCCGGTCCAGCGGCATCACCTGGTACCCCAGGCGCAGGTGGTGACGCGGGGCCGGCCGGGCGGCCCAGTACGGCGCGCCCGGGTCCAGCAGCACGCCCTGCCGGCGCAGCTCGCGGGCCAGTTCACCGGCGTCCAGCCCCGGCGGGCCGGTGATCCACCGGGCCAGCCCGCCGCGCGGCACCGGCTGCGGTCCCCAGCGCACGTGCCGCTCGACCGCCCGCACCATCTCCTCGTACAGCCCCAGGTAGTGGGCGCGGACGCGGCGCACGTGACGGGCCAGGTCGCGGCTGGCGATCATCTGCGCGAGGGCGCGTTGCATCGGGCCGGGCGGGTGACGCAGCACGTAGCGGGAGCGGGCCCGCATGGCGTCCACGAGCGCCGGGGACGCCACCACGTACCCGAGCCGCAGGCCGGGCGCCAGCAGTTTGCTGAAGCTGCCGAGGTAGACCACGCGGTCCTCGTCGTCGAGCGCCCGCACCGCCACCGCGGGCATCCCCCGGAACGTCATCTCCGGGTCGTAGTCGTCCTCGATCACCACCGCGTCCGCCGCGCCCGCCCGGCGCAGCAGCTCCTCACGGCGGGACGCCGACATGGTCGCGCCGGTCGGGTACTGGTGGCTCGGCGTGACGTAGACGAGCTGGGCGCCGTGCAGGTCGGCCGGCAGGTCCTCGACGACCAGGCCGTCCTCGTCGACCGCGCCGGGCACCACGTCGGCGCCGGCCATCTGCATGATCGTCCGCGCGTCGGGGTAGCCGGGGTCCTCGACGAGCACCACGCTGCCCGGCCGGACGAGGACGCTCGCCAGCAGGTGCAGCGCGTGCGTCGAACCCAGCGTGATCATCACCTGGTCCGGGTGGGCGGAGATGCCGCGCGCGGGCAGCACGTGCTCGCAGAGCTGACGCACCAGCTCCGGGTCGTCGGCCTGGCCGGCGTCCCCGATGACACGGGACAGCCCGTCCTGCCGCAGCGCCTCCCGCTGCGCCCGCTCCCACGCGCCGATCGGGAACATGGACGGGTCGGGCTGGCCGACCACGAACGGGAACGGCGCCCGTGACCAGGCCGGATCCCGGTGCACCGGCGTGGGCGGCGGTTCCGGCAGCCGCGCCTCCCAGTCGATCGGCTGCATCGGCGAGCGGGCGGTCCGCCGCGCGGCCCGCATCCGCACCACCGCGTCGGAGGAGACGTAGAGACCGCGCCGCGGAACGGTCACGATCAGACCCTGCTCCATGAGCCGGTCGTACGCGGTCAGCACCGTGTTCCGGGAGACGCCGAGCGCCTCGGCCAGGCGGCGGGTGCTCGGCAGCGGGCCGTCGTCGTACTGCCCGGCGAGGATGGCGTCCTCGAGCCCGGTGATGATCTGTTCGTAGAGCGGAACCGTGCTCTGCGGGTTGACCGGCAGCAGGAAATCCGCCACCTCGACCTCCCACTCCCGCGGGGGTCTCGCCTCGTCCCGTCGTCGTACGCCCTGCACACGCCCCATGCGTCCCGCTGGTACTAGCCTAGCCGGAGACCTGGACCTGTTGCGGAGGGCCCGTTCCCGCCACGCTTGGCCGGGCGATGGCAGGTGACGGTCTCCTGCACGCGGACAGGGGTGGACTCATGAGCGCCCAGCGAATCGCGCTGGTGCCCGGCGACGGCATCGGACCGGAGGTCACCGCGCAGGCGGTCAAGGCGTGCGACGCCGCCGCCCGACGGTTCGGGATCGACCTGGTCTGGGAGGACTACGAACTCGGCGCGGACTACTGGCGGATAACAGGCCAGGTCGTGCCGCCGGACGTGGAACAGGAACTGGCAAAGGCGGACGCCATCCTCTTCGGCGCCGTCGGTGACCCGTCGGTGCCGCCCGGCGTGCTCGAACGCGGCCTGGTCATCCACCTGCGGACCGCGTTCGACCAGTACGTGAACCTGCGGCCGGTCAAGCTGCTACCGGGTGTGCCCACGCCCATCGGCGGCCTGCGCCCCGAGCAGTGCGACCTGGTGATCCTGCGGGAGAACACCGAGGGCGCGTACGTCGGCGCGGGCGGCTTCATCCACCGCGGCGGGCCGGACGAGATCGCCACCCAGGAGTCGGTGAACACCCGCAAGGGCGTCGAGCGCCTCATCCGGCACGGTTTCCGGCTGGCCCTGGGCCGCCGCAAGCACGTGACGCTGGTGCACAAGGCGAACATCCTCACCTACGCCGGCGACCTGTGGCAGCGGACCTTCGAGGAGGTCTCGGCGGAGTACCCGGACATCGCTGTGGACTACGTACACGTCGACGCGATGTGCCTCTACCTGGTGACGCAGCCGGAGCGGTTCGACGTCGTGGTCACCGACAACCTGTTCGGCGACATCATCACCGACCTGGGCGCCGCGGTGCAGGGCGGTCTCGGCCTGGCCGCCAGCGGCAACCTCAACCCGACCGGGTCGGCGCCGAGCATGTTCGAGCCGGTGCACGGCTCCGCGCCGGACATCGCCGGCCGCGGCTGGGCCAACCCCGCCGGGTCGATCCTCAGCGCCGCGCTGATGCTGGAGCACCTGGGTCACCCGGAGGCGGCCCGCAGCCTGGAGGACGGCGTGAAGGCGGTGCTGCCGCGCCTGGGCGCCATGCGCGGGCCGGAGATGGGCATGTCGACCGAGGACTTCGGCGACGCGGTCGCCGCCGTCATCGGCGAGGGCGCGCACCAGGCGGACGCCCTGCCGGCGTGACACGGATGTGAGCACCGAACCGGATCCGGACGGCGGCGGGGGCACTCCCCCGCCGTCGCCGTGTTGCGCGCCGAGACGCCCGCCCGCCGCCGGCACCGGCGCCGCGGCGGGCGCGAGTGCCGTCCGCTCACCACACGGGGGTACGGACGACCTGATCGCACTGCCCGGCGGCACCTTCCTCATGGGCACCGACGACCCGGAGGGCTTCCCGGAGCACCTGGAGGGACCGGTCCGGCCGGTGACCGTGGGCCCGTTCGCGATCGGCGCGACACCGGTGACGAACCGGCAGTTCGCCCGCTTCGCCGACGCCACCGGCTACCGCACTGATGCGGAGCGGTACGGCTGGTCGTTCGTCTTCCACCTGCTGCTGGCGCCGTCCGCGCGCCCGTACGTGCTGGACGCGTCCGTGCCGCAGGCGCCGTGGTGGCTGGCCGTCGAGGGGGCGTACTGGGCCGCCCCGGACGGGCCCGGGTCGGACGTACGGGGACGCGAGCGGCACCCGGTCGTCCACGTCTCGCACCGGGACGCCGAGGCATACTGCCTGTGGTCCGGCACCCGGCTGGCGACCGAGGCGGAGTGGGAGTACGCGGCGCGCGGCGGCCTGTCGCAGGCCCGCTACGCCTGGGGCGACGAGCTGACCCCGGACGGGCGGCACATGTGCAACATCTGGCAGGGCGTCTTCCCGACTGTCAACACCGCGGAAGACGGGTTCGCGGGCACCTCTCCGGTGACCGCGTTTCCGCCGAACGGCTACGGCCTGTACGACGTCGCGGGCAACGTTTGGGAACTCACGGCCGAACCCTGGCGCGACCACCGCGGCCGCATCTCACCAGGTGAGAGCGTCATCAGGGGTGGTTCGTACCTGTGCCACGACTCCTACTGCAACCGATACCGCGTGGCAGCACGGAGTCGGACCACCGTCGACTCGTCGACCGGCAACACCGGGTTCCGGGTGGCCCGGTAGCCGGACGCTGATTGGTACCTGCCGACCCCGCTGAACTGGCCCTTTTGCATCGGGTACCACGCTCATAGTGTCCCGCCTCACAGGCTACGAGCGCCCTTGGCGTTCTTCGCGATGGGACACACGAATGAATCGGCTGAAGATAACGCTGCCCGCCGTGCTGCTCGCCACGGCGCTGGCTCTGACCGCGTGCAGTAGCGACGGCGACTCCGAGACCACCACCGGCGGTGGTTCCGGCAACGGTACGGTCACCCTCGGCGCCTACCTCGAGCCGGTGAGCCTCGACCTGACCGCCGAGGCCGGCGCCGCGATCCCGCAGGTCCTGCTCTACAACGTGTACGAGGGCCTGGTGCGCCAGAACGCCGGTACCGGCGAGGTGGAGCCGCTGTTGGCCAGCGAGTGGAAGGTGTCCGACGACGGCACCAAGTACTCGTTCAAGCTGCGCGACGGCGTGACCTTCCACGACGGCCAGAAGCTCACCGCGCAGGACGTGGTGTGGAGCTTCAAGCGGGTCACCGCCGAGGGCTCGACGAACCCGTTCAAGTCGCAGATGACAGTCGTGAAGACCGTCGAGGCGCCCGATGCCTCCACCGTGGATGTGACGCTGTCCCGGCCCAGCCAGAGCTGGCTGTTCGACGTCGCCGGCCGGGTCGGTGTGGTGCTCAAGGAGAACGCCACCGACCTGGGCACGAAGCCGAACGGCACCGGCCCGTTCAAGTTCGACAAGTGGAACCGCGGCGACAGCATCACGCTGGTGCGCAACGACGGCTACTGGGGTGAGAAGGCCAAGGTCGGCACCGCCGTCTTCCGGTACATCACCGACGCCAACGCGCTGAACAACGCGATGCTCTCCGGCCAGCTCGACATCGTGGCGAACATCCAGGCGCCGCAGCTGCTCGAGGTGTTCAAGGGCAACAAGCAGTTCGAGGTGGTCGAGGGCAAGACGACCGGTGAGGTCGTCCTGGCGATGAACAACGCCAAGGGCCCGCTGGCCGACGCCCGGGTGCGCCAGGCCATCCGCCACGCGATCGACCACGACGCGCTCATCAAGACCGTCTGGTCCGGGTACGGCACGAAGATCGGCAGCATGGTGCCGCCGAGCGACCCGTGGTACGAGGACCGCACCGGCGACTTCCCGCACGACCCCGCCAAGGCCAAGCAGCTGCTCGCCGAGGCTGGTCACGCAGGCGGGCTCACCCTGACCATGGACGTCCCGCCGCCCGGCTACGCCCGCGCCTCCGCGCAGTTCGTCGCCTCGCAGCTCGCCGAGGTCGGCATCAAGGTGACCCAGAACAACGTCGAGATGCCGCAGTGGCTCGACAAGGTGCTCGGCAAGGCCAACTACGACCTGTCGATCATCGCCCACGTCGAGCCGCGTGACCTGGTCCGCTACGGCCAGCCGGAGTACTACTACCGCTACAAGAACCCGGCCGTCACGCAGCTCATGAACGAGGCCGACACGGCTCTGGACGCGGCGACCCGGGACAAGAAGTTCGCCGAGGCCGCGAAGGTCATCTCGCAGGAGGCCGCCAGCGACTGGCTGTTCCTGCTGCCGAACCTCGCGGTGATCCGCGACGGCGTCGAGGGCTACCCGAAGGACGCGGTGACCCAGTCCTTCGACGTCACCAAGGTCTCCAAGAAGTAACCGCACCACGCACACAGAAGGACCTGGTGGGCTCCCGCCCACCAGGTCCTTCTGTCATCCCCCGCTCCCCGCTCCCCGCGATCTTGCACTTGCGGCCCCTGGTGCGGGGGATTTGACCCCGTTCGCCAGGGCATCAAGTGCAAGATCGACGGGCTAGGAGGGCCGGGGACGCCCGAGGAGCCGTGATCGGTGCGCAGTGGACTGACGCAGTCGAGGTGCTGCCCGCGTGTAGCCCTGCGCGTCCGGGACCGCGGGGCGTCGACACAACGCACTGCCGAGCGAGGGCTAAGCCGCGGTGGACGTGTTCCGCCCGGGCCGACGACCACGTCCAGCCCTACGGTGCGGCCTCTACGTTGGGCGCCAGCGCGATGCACCGGGCTGCCGAGGGACGGCGCGATCCCCTCGCGCTCCACACGCCAGGAGCTGACGTGCTGCGAAGTGAGTCGGCCTTGGACGCCCCGCTCCGCCGATCTTGGAGTTGTGGCGCCTGGGATGCCCTGTATGCGAGCTGTGCGAGGTGCCACAACTCCAAGATCGACGGTCACATCAAGCGCGGACCGGCGGGCTGGGAACGACGTGAGGCGGGTCCCGTCCGGGTGGACGGAACCCGCCTCGATCGTCACGCGCCTACGGTGCCGGCGCGAGGTGAGACAGCGTGTGTGTCAGCTGAGCGGGGCGGAGGGCGTCCGGCGGCGTCCCCGCAGGTGCATCCCCAGCAGGCCGACACCGAGGATGGCGGCGGCCAGCAGGCCCGTGGTCACGCCCGTCGAGAGCGTGGGACCACCGGTGTTACCGGAGGCGAGAACCATGCCGTTCTGCGACTCCTGACCGGCGTCGTTCGTGGTGTTGCCCGCCGGAGCGGCCTTGGGCTTGGGCTTGTCCTTGCCCTTGCCGTTGTCGGCACCGGCCGGCGCGGGGACCGGGGTCTGCGCCAGCGCCTGCGTCGCCGCGGCGAAGGTCTCCGGCGTCACGTCCGGGGCGTTGCCCTGGGTACGCCACTGCTTGAGCTGCTTCATGCCCTTGCAGGCCGAGGGGTAGCGGTCGCAGTAGCTGGTGGTGTTGCCGATGCTCTCGGACGAGAGGACCGCCTTGGCGATGGCACGGGCGAGCGTGCTGGCGCCGGCGTTGAAGATGGCGTTGAGCTGGCGGCTGTCGGCCGGGTCGTTGATCTGGAGCGCCTCGCCCTTGCCGGTGGACACCGCGAACACGGTGTCGCCGTCGCCGAGCGTGTGGATCGGGCTGATCGCGCGGGCCATGCCGTCGTGCGCGTTGCCGGACATGCGCTGCGCGGCGGCCTTCTCCAGCGGGGCGTTGGTGGCGACCACGGCGATCGTGGTGTTTGCCGGCTGCTCGGCGGCGGCGGCCGGCGGCGTCGGCGGGTTGCACTCCTTCTTCTTGGGAGCCTTGTACCCGGCGAACTCGTCGCCGATGCCGTACTTGACGCCGTACAGGGTGCAGTCGGCCGGGTCGACCGGGGAGCCGGCCGGGTTGACGATCACCATCGCGCCGACGTAGATGCCGTCGCCGAGGTGGACGCTCGCGGTGCCGACGCCGCCGCGCATGCCGCCGCCACGGGCACCGGTGCCACCGCCGACGCCGCCCTGGCGAACGGGACCGTCCGAGGTGGCCTGTGCCGCGAGGTAGCCCCACTCGGCGGAGGTGCGGGCCTTCGGGTCGCCGCCGCGGCCGAGGTCGAAGATGTCAGCGGCCGGCACGATCGGGGCCACACCGCCGGCGCCGACGCGTACGCCCTCGCCGCGGTCCTCCAGCCAGCGGATGATGCCGTTGGTGGCCGACAGGCCGTACATGCTGCTGCCGCCGAGCTGGATCGCGTTGACGCCCGGGTTGGAGTTGAGCGGGCTGAGCAGGTCGGTCTCCTTGGTGGCGGGGGCGCCACCACGCTGGTCCACACTCGCCACGGACATCTGCGGCATGTAGACGACCGAGGTGCCGGTCAGGTACGGAGCGGTGTCGGACTGGACCTGCCCGACCTGGATGCCGGGGACGTCGGTGATGGCGTTGTGGGCGCCCGGGGCACCGGCGGCGGGGTTGGCCGACGCGGGCGACCCGACGAGCACGAGTCCCGGACAGACCAGGGCTGCCGCGGCGAACGCGGCGAATCTGGACGACTTCATGCAGCTTCTCCCATGTGAAGCGGTGCGACCTCCGCCCCGATCCGGGGCGGTCGATGCATTGGGCAACTGGTGGTCCCCCGTGGTACACGACGAGATGTGACGGAGGCTACTGGTCAGACCAGTTGAAGGGAAGAGCCTGCTCAGCTGATGGCCGACTCGGATAATCCGAGGTCAGGCCACATCAGGCGGATTCAGAGCAATACGTCCACCATCGAGCGCCGCGCCTCCGGCACGTACTCGGCGTAGTAGTGGTGCAACTCCTGGCGGGTCAGCCGGGCCACCTCGTCGGCTTCGCCCGCCCGCATCGCGTCGAGAACCCGGCGGTGGTGGGCCAGCGTGCGCTCCATCAGCGCTTCCCGATCCGGGGCCTGCGCGAGCTTGGTGGAGATCAGGTCCAGGACCATGCTCCGTACCGCGTCGAGGCAGAGCACGAGCAACTCGTTGCCCGACAACCGGGCGACGTGCTCGTGGAAGCGGACGTCCGCCGCGCTGAACGCCTCGTAGCCGTCGGCCACCGCGTCCCGCATGCCCGTCAGCGCCTGCTCCAGCTCGTCCAATTCGGACGGTGACGCCAGCCGGGCGGCGACCGATCCGGCCGCCGACTCGATGATCATCCGGAACTGGAGCAGCTCCGCCACGCCGAGCCGCCGGCTGTCCACGACCCGGGCGAACAGCTTGCGCATCGCCGAGGCGGTCGAGGCGATCACCTGCGGCCCGAGCGGGTCACCGGGGCGGGAACGGATCAGGCCGCTGCTCTCCAGCACGCGCAGCGCCTCACGCACAGTGGACCTGCTGACGTCGAACTGCGTGGTCAGCTCGCGCTCGCTCGGCAGCCGGTCCCCCGGCCGCAGATCCCCGGCGGCGATCCGCTCCTCGACCTGCCGGACGATCCCCTCGTACGCCCTCACGGTTCGCACTGGAGCGAACGAGACACCCTTCGGCATGGCGAACCTCCCGACGCACGGCGGCCTCGCGCCGCTGCGGACAACGGTACGGTGCATCGACCCGTCCGGTGGTCAGCCCCCGCCCGCCACGACGAGTGCGCAGGCCGGGCGGCGGGTCACCGGAGGAGGCGGCGGGCGCACGGGCCGTCGTGGTCGGCCCGCAGCAGGCAGCGCCGGCCGTCGCCCATCCGCAGATCACAGAAGACCCGATGGCGTACGCCCTGCTCGTCCTCGGCCGAGACGGTGGTCTCGCCCGGGTCGGCCTGGGCGAGCACGCCCGACCAGCGGGCGACGACCCGGGCCAGGCGTACGGCGCCGGCCAGGTCACCGGCGACGACCGGCAGGTGGATGACGAACCGCTCGCGGGGACTCATCGACGGTACGCTCCCGCGTTCATCCGCTTCTGCGCCTGCTCGGACTGCCAGCGCCGCAGCGCGTCCCGGACCCGCGCGGTCTCCTCCCGGCTGACGCCGAGCGCCCGGTAGACGTCGGCCAGGTCGAGCGCCACCCGGTCGAGGAACTCGTGCACCTCGGCCGGGTCGAGCCCGCGCCGGCCCAGCCGGGTCGTCCGGAACCGCCGTTCCCGCACCTGCCAGGGGCGCAACGGCGTGTAGTTGGCCGCCCGGTAGCAGCCCGGCTGGGTGGTGCCGCGACCGGCTCGCGCGCGCCGACCGGGCCACCGGATGTTCCACCGCACGAACGCCTGCCTCTCGTGGTCGAAGGGACTGGAAGGGCGGGACCACCCGCCCGCCGCGCGCGGGCGGACCCGCCCGCCCCGCCACCGCAGCGTCACTTCGCGGTACGGCACCGGGGCAGACCGATCGGTCCGTCTCCCGCATACGCGACACGGACCGTGAGAAGGAAACTACATTGAATGACATGTGGCCACAAGGCCCTACGGCCAGAAGTTCAGATACCCACGAGGGCACAAGGCTGAAGACATGGCCATCGATCCGCGCTCGCACACGCCGGTCTATGTGCAGCTTGCCGACCTGCTGCGCGAACGGATCGAGTCAGGAGAGATGCCGGCCGGATCGACCCTCGCCAGCGAGGCACGCCTCTCGCAGGAATACGGCATCGGCCGCGACGCCGTTCGCATGGCGATCTCGCTGCTGCGATCGGAGGGCCTGGTCAGCACGAGGCGCGGCCACGGCACCGTCGTCCGTGAGACGCCGCAACGCAGGCAGGTCGAACTCGCACCCGGCGGATCGGTCGTCGCGCGGATGCCTACCGGCGCCGAGCGCCGGAACATGCTGCTGGACGAGGGCGTGCCGGTGCTCGAGATCCACGGCCCGGAGGGCGACGTGGAGTTGCTGCCGGGCGACGAGGTGGAGCTGACCCGCCCGGCGCACGACTGAGCCGGGCGGCGCGCGTCAGGCGGTGGGCGTACCCATCGCCACGTCGTCGACCTTGATGTTGATCTCGTCGACCCGCAGGCCGTACGCCTCGACGGCGGACGCGACGGCGATCCGCACCTCGTCGGTGACCTGCGGAACCGGGTGGCCCGCCTCGATCACGAGGACCAGGTTGATCACGGCCGCGCCGTCGGTGACGTGGGCCGTGCAGCCCCGCCGGGCGTCGCCGACCTGGTCGAGCCCGACCCGGTCGAGCACCGCGTTGAAGAACCGGGCCACGTCACCGCCCAGCTCGGCCACGCCGGGCACCCCTCGGGCGGCGGCCACCGCGATCTTCTCCACCACCTCGTCGGAGACGTGCGTGGTGCCGGCCGCCACCGCGTCCGGCGTCACCTGAAGTTCCTGGGTCGCCTCGTCAGCCATGCTCTCCCACCCGTCGCACCGCCCCGCGCCGACGGCGTGGGGCGGTGCGAGCGTACTAGGCGGAGGCGGTCCGCAGTGGACGGCCGCCCGGTTCAGCGTGCCCCGGCCGGCGCCGGCTCGCCGATCCCGTCCAGCCCGCCGGAGGTGCCCGGCACCGGGTGCGGCCCGGCGCCGCCCGCTGCCTGCCCGCGACGCCGGAGCCAGCGGTCGACACCGAGGTTGAGCAGCAGGCCGACCGCCGCCCAGACCGCCACGACGGCCAGGTTCCGTCCGACGCCGACCCCGCCGAAGTAGACGAGCGACCGGGCCGTGTCCACCGCTGCGGGCAGCGGCAGGACGCCCTGGAGCGTCCGGAAGAACTCCGGCACCATGTAGACCGACAGGCCGCCGCCGGACGCGGGCACGCCGGCCATCATCAGGACCACCATCATCGGGATGATCGCGGCGAGGCCGAAGGTACGGGTGAACACGGCGGTCACCAGTGACACGGCGAAGATGGTGACCGCGCCGAAGCCGATCATCTCCAGGGCGTGCCCGTTGACCGCGCCGATGATCACGTCGAACAGCAGCCACAGCCAGGCGGACATGCCGATCGCCCAGCCACCGAGGATCGGCAGGAACTGCCGCAGCCGCCGGATGTGCGGCGCCCCGCCCCGGAGCACCGCGAGCATCAGGAAGCCGGACATGATCCAGGACATGCCGACGTACAGGCTGTTGCTGCCCATCGTGTCGGTCTCGCTCAGCGGCGACACGTCGGTGACCGCCAGCGGCATCTGCTGCCCGGCCGCGACCTGCTGGAACATGGTCTGGACCATGGTGTGCTGGCTGGACCCGGCGGCCGAGGACGAGTACAGCGTGGCCTCGCCACCGGGCGTGGACGGCAGCACGTACGCGGCGACCAGGTCACGCGCGAGGATGCGCTCGCGGGCCTCGTCCACCGACGCGGCCACGGAGATGTCGACGACGCCGTTCAGGCCCGCCCGCAGCCCGGCGGCGGCCCGCTCGGCCTGCTCCGGGACGGCGGCGACCACCGCGACCGGGATGTCGTGGGGCTCCGGCTTGTGCATGGAGAAGCTCATCAGGCCCACCACGACGACAAGGATGCTCAGCGGGAACGCCGCGACCGTCGCGTACCGGAATCGCTTGGACCGCGGCGGCCCGCCGGCCAGCGCGGGCAGCGGCGTGTCCGGGCCGTCGACCTGCGGCGCCTGCGGGATGGGTGCCCCACCGCGCTCCTTGAGCAGGCAGAGCGCCACGGCGGCGACGATCCACGCGGCGAGCGTCAGCAGGTGGACGCCGATGCCCCGGCCGCCGAAGTAGAGCGCCGACCGCAGCGCCTCGCCGGCCGCCGGCAGGGGCAGTACGCCGTGCAGGAACTGGAAGAACCCGGGCATCGTGTGGACCGGCAGCGCCAGGTTCGACGCGGGCATGCCGAACACGACGAAGAGCAGCATCCCGAGCAGGACCGCCAGCGGCCCCATCAGCTTGGTGAACAGAAGCTGGGCGAGACCGACGGCGGCGGTGGCGAGCATGCCGACGCCGAGGAACGTGAGGTAGTGGCCGTCCACCGCGCCGACGACCGGGCCGAGGATCAGCCAGACGATCGTGCTGGTCAGCGCGGACCAGCCGGCGACCAGCGGGACGAACCGCCGCAGGCGCAGCAGGTGGGGGGTGGCCATCAGGAGCAGGCTCAGCGGCACGTACCCGGCGAGCATCATGCCCATCGCGGCGAACAGCACGGCGATGCCGGCCCGGTCCTCGTCGGGCAGCGCCGCGACCTCCTCGACCGTTGACGTCCACTGCTGCTGCACCGCGACCGGGGCGAGAAGCTGCTGGGCGGTGGCGGCGCCGGAGGCCCCGGCCGCCGAGGCCGTGAAGATCGTCGCCTGGTCCGACCCGGCGGCCGGGAGTTGCAGCGCGCCGCTGATCTCCCGGTCCCGCAGCAGCTCGACCGCGGCGTCCCGGGACGTCACCAGCCGGGCCTCGACCGGCTCGCCGGGGGCGGCGTTGAGCGCGTCGACGACGCCCTGCGCCTGGGCGCCGCTGCCGACCACCGCCACCGGCATCTGCCGGGGGTGTGGGGAGTGCATCGTCGCCACGTAGGTCGCGAACATCATCGTGACCATGAGGAACGGCATGACGAAGAGGGCGACCGAGCGGATGATCCGTTCCTTGCGGTCGGCGGCGTTCGGCTCGGCGGTCGCCGGGTCGGTGGTGGACGGCACAGGCATGCTCCGGACTGGGTTCGCGGCCGCGTCGGGCCAGAATGTAAGTCAACTGACTTACGTAGTGTAGGTGACGCCGGCGCCGGACCACGAAACGACTAGGTTTGGCCTGCGCCACAGTCGCGCGGTCCACGAGGAGGGGTGCGGTCATGGCACGGTCGGAGGCAGCCCGCGTCGCGCTGCTCGACGCGGCCGAACGCCTGTTCGCCGAGGAGGGGATCGCCCAGGTCTCCGACCGCCGGGTGGCCGAGGTGGCCGGCAACACCAACCACTCGGCGGTGCGCTACTACTTCGGCGGCCGGGAGGGCCTGCTCCGGGCACTGGTCGCCCGGCACATGGACGCCCTCGCCGAACCCCGCCGGGCGATGCCCGAGCAGCCCGACTCGGTCCTCGGCGACGTGCGCAGTCTCGTACAGCCGTCCATGGCGGTGCTCGCGAGCCTGCCCCGGCCGAGCTGGCGGGCCCGCTTCCTCGCCCAGGCCCTGCACGACCCGACGCTGCGGGTGCTGATGCGCGAGGCGTTCGAGTCGGCCTTCGTCGACCTGCCGGCCCGCGCGTCGCTGGCGTCGCGCCTGGCGCACCTCGACCGGGGAGTGGTGGCCGGCCGGTCGGCGCTGATCGCCCGCATCGTCATGACCGCCACCGCCGAGGTCGAGGCCCGGGCCGAGCAGGAGAGGCAGGACCCGCGCTGGCTGGACGTCGGCGACTTCCTCGCCGACGCCATCGCCGGCATGCTGGCGGCTCCGGTCAGCCGGCCCGGAGCCGCCAACCCGCTCACCGACGCGGAACTCTGAGCCCGGAGGCGGGCCGGCCGAACCCGGCGGCCGCGCCTTCAGGAACCGAGCTGGGCCAGCAGCTCGTCGGCCGCCGCGTACGGGTCGATGGCGCCCTCGGCCACCTTGGCCGCGAGCGTCGGGAGCTGCGTACCGTCGCGCAGTGAGCCGATCCGGGCGCGCAGCACGCCCAGCGCGATCGCCTCGATCTCGGCGGCGGCCCGTGCCTCCCGGCGGCGGCGCAGCTCGCCGTGGCGCTCCAGCCAGTCGCGGTGCTTGTCGATCGCGGCGGCGATGTCGTCGATGCCCTCGGCACGGGCGGCGATCGAGCGGACCACCTGCGGTCGCCACTCCCCCGGCCCGCGCTCGCCCAGCGCGATCATGCCCTGGATGTCGCGGACGGTGGCGTCCGCGCCGTCCCGGTCGGCCTTGTTGACCACGAAGACGTCGGCGATCTCCAGGATGCCGGCCTTCACGGCCTGGATCGCGTCGCCCATGCCCGGCGCGAGCAGCACCAGCGTGGTGTCGGCCAGCGAGGCCACCTCCACCTCGGCCTGCCCGACGCCGACGGTCTCGACCAGCACCACGTCGCAGCCCGCGCCCTCCAGCACGCGCACCGCCTGCGGCGTGGCCGCGGAGAGCCCGCCCAGGTGGCCCCGGCTGGACATCGAGCGGATGTAGACGCCCGGGTCGGTCGCGTGGTCCTGCATCCGGACCCGGTCGCCGAGGATCGCGCCGCCGGTGAACGGGCTGGACGGGTCGATCGCCAGCACGCCCACCCGGTGCCCGCGCGCCCGCAGCGCCCGTACCAGCTCGTTCGTGGTGGTCGACTTGCCCACGCCGGGCGAGCCGGTCAGGCCGACCACCTGGGCCTGCCCGGCGTACGGCGCGAGCGCCGCCGCCACCTGCGGCAGCACCTCGTCGCCGGACTCGACCAGGGTGATCAGGCGGGCCACCGCGCGGGGGTCACCCGCGCGGGCCCGTTCCACCAGCATGGGTACGTCCCGGCTGCGGCGCACCGGGCCGGTGGCCGCCGCCGGGGCGTTCTGTGCATCGTTCACAGGTATCAGCAATCAGCTCTCGGCGCCGTTCGGCACGTGGATGATCAGCGCGTCGCCCTGCCCGCCACCGCCGCAGAGCGCCGCCGCGCCGGTGCCGCCGCCGCGCCGCTTCAGCTCCATCGCGAGCGTGAGTACGAGGCGGGCGCCGGACATGCCGATCGGGTGGCCGAGCGCGATCGCGCCGCCGTTGACGTTGACCTTGTCGGGGCTGATGCCGAGGTCACGGGTGGACTGGATGCCCACCGCAGCGAACGCCTCGTTGATCTCGATGAGGTCGAGGTCCTCGATGCTCAGGCCGCCCTTCTTCAGGGCGTGGTTGATCGCGTTGGACGGCTGCGAGTGCAGGGAGTTGTCCGGGCCGGCCACGTTGCCGTGGGCGCCGATCTCGGCCAGCCAGGTCAGGCCCAGCTCCTTGGCCTTGGCCTTGCTCATCACGACCACGGCGGCCGCGCCGTCGGAGATCGGCGAGGAGCTGCCGGCGGTGATGGTGCCGTCCTTGGTGAAGGCGGGACGCAGCTTGCCGAGCGACTCGGCGGTGGTGTCCGGACGGATGCCCTCGTCCTCGCTGATCACCAGCGGGTCGCCCTTGCGCTGCGGGATGACCACCGGGGTGATCTCGTCGCCGAAGTGGCCGTTCTTCTGCGCGGCGGCGGCACGCTGGTGACTGGCCGCGGAGAACGCGTCCTGCTCCTCGCGGGTGATGCCGTGCTTCGCGCCGTGGCGCTCGGTGGACTCGCCCATCGAGCAGCAGTCCCAGGCGTCGGTGAGGCCGTCGAGGGCCATGTGGTCCTTGACCGTCACGTCGCCGTACTTGTAGCCGGAGCGCTGACCGAGCAGCAGGTGCGGGGCGTTCGTCATCGACTCCATGCCACCGGCCACCACGACGTCGAACTCACCGGCCCGGATGAGCTGGTCGGCGAGCGCGATCGCGTCCAGCCCGGAGAGGCAGACCTTGTTGATGGTCAGCGCCGGGGTGGACATCGGGATGCCGGCCTCGACGGCCGCCTGCCGGGCCGGGATCTGCCCGGCGCCGGCCTGGAGCACCTGGCCCATGATCACGTACTGGACCTGCTCGGGCGCGACGCCGGCGCGCTCCAGGGCCGCCTTGATCGCGATGCCACCGAGCCTGGTCGCGGGGAGGTCCTTGAGGTTGCCCAGCAGGCGCCCCATGGGGGTCCGCGCGCCGCTGACGATCACCGAAGCCATTGCCTGCCTCCGAGGGGGTGCCGACCTGTACGCCTTAACGATTGTTCGGTCAGACTAGCGTCATGGCTGAGAACTCCCCCGTCGAGCCCGCTGCCGAGTTTGTCACAGACATCGGCCTGCGCCGCATCGACCACGTCGGGATCGCCGTGGCCGACCTGGACGCCGCGATCGACTTCTACCAGCGCACGTTCGGGATGCGCTGCGTGCACACCGAGACCAACGACGAGCAGGGCGTACGCGAGGCGATGCTCGCGGTCGGGCCGGACGCCTCCGGCGGCATGGTGCAGCTGCTCGCGCCGCTGTCCCCGGACACCACGATCGGCAAGTTCCTGGACAAGCGCGGTCCCGGCATCCAGCAGGTGGCGTACACGGTGGCGGACATCGACGTGGCCTGCGCGGCGCTGCGTGAGCGCGGCGTCCGGCTGCTCTACGACGCACCCCGGCGCGGCACGTCGGACTCCCGGGTCAACTTCGTGCACCCCAAGGACGCCGGTGGCGTGCTGATCGAGCTGGTCCAGCCGGCCTGACGCGCGCGGAGGGGGCCGGTCGCGGCCCCCTCCCGGCATGCGGGAAGGCGCGCGGCAGTGCGCACTTGCACGTTCCCACGGACACCTCCACGCATCGGTGGATGCAGTTTTTCACAGAGGGGTTCCCGCTTTAGCTACCGTTCAGTAACGTCCGCCCGAACAGCAGCGGCGACCGGTTGCCGAATGTGTCGATTGCCGACATGGCGGTCCCGTCGCACCGGCGCCGACGATGGCAGCACCCCTGCCCGCGTCGTGCGGGTGCGGACAAACGGGAGGTCACCGTGCAGGACATCCTCGAAGCGATCATGGCGGCGGAGGGTTCGTCGCAGCCGGAGCGGGAGCTCGCCGGCCTCGCCGGCCTGCCCGTGCCGGAGAGCTACCGGGGCGTGGTGGTGCGTGCCGAGGACACCCGCATGTTCGAGGGCATGGCCACCCGCGACAAGGACCCGCGCAAGGCGCTGCACGTGCAGGAGGTGCCCACCCCCGAACTGGGCCCGGGTGAGGCGCTCGTCGCGGTGATGGCCAGCGCGATCAACTACAACACGGTGTGGACGAGCATCTTCGAGCCGCTGCCCACCTTCAAGTTCCTCCAGCGCTACGGCCGGCTCTCCGAGCTGACCCGCCGCCACGACCTGCCGTACCACGTGGTCGGCTCGGACGCCGCGGGCGTGGTGCTGCGCACCGGGCCGGGCGTGACCAAGTGGAAGGCCGGCGACGAGGTGGTCGCGCACTGCCTCTCGGTCGAGCTGGAGGACTCCGCCGGCCACGACGACACGATGCTCGACCCGCAGCAGCGGATCTGGGGCTTCGAGACCAACTTCGGCGGCCTGGCCGAGCTGGCGATCGTCAAGGCCAACCAGCTGATGCCGAAGCCGCGCCACCTGAGCTGGGAGGAGGCGGCCAGCCCGGGGCTGGTCAACTCCACCGCGTACCGGCAGCTCGTCTCGCACCACGGCGCGAACATGAAGCAGGGCGACGTCGTGCTGATCTGGGGCGCCTCCGGCGGCCTCGGCGGGTACGCCACCCAGATGGCGCTCAACGGCGGCGCGATCCCGGTCTGCGTGGTGTCCTCGCCGGAGAAGGCCGAGCTGTGCCGCAAGATGGGCGCCGAGCTGGTCATCGACCGCACCGCCGAGGGGTTCAAGTTCTGGTCCGACGAGCACACCCAGGACCAGGACGAGTGGCGGCGCTTCGGTGAGCGCATCCGCGAGCTGACCGGCGGCGAGGACCCGGACATCGTCTTCGAGCACCCGGGCCGGGAGACGTTCGGCGCCAGCGTCTACGTCGCCAAGAAGGGCGGCACGATCGTCACCTGCGCCTCCACCAGCGGCTTCAACCACCAGTACGACAACCGCTACCTGTGGATGCACCTCAAGCGCATCGTCGGTAGCCACTTCGCCAACTACCACGAGGCGTGGCAGGCCAACCGGCTGGTCGCGCTGGGCAAGGTGCACCCGACCGTGTCGAAGACGTACGCGCTGGAGCAGACCGGCCAGGCCGCGTACGAGGTGCACCGCAACGCGCACCAGGGCAAGGTCGGCGTGCGGTGCCTCGCCCCCGCCGACGGGCTCGGCGTCCGGGACATCGAGATGCGTTCGCGCCACGAAAGCGCCATCAACCGGTTCCGCGGTCACTGACCGTACGGTCGCACCGGATTGCCTTTCCGGCCGAGCCGGGCACCATTCGACCGGCGTACGCACAAAGGGCCGCGGGTACCGACCCGCGGCCCTTTTCGCGCCGCCTTCCCCGCAGAAGCCCGACCCGCCCCACCCGCCCGGGAGCTGCCAAGATCGCCAATTGGTCCGGTCTCACCGGCCGACCGAGTTGACCATGTAAACAGGACGCGAAAGGTGCCCACCGCTCTTGCGAACCACCCTGGGGCGTCTGCCAGTATGTCCCAATGCCCCAGCAGCAGTCCTCCCCTCTTGCGTTCTTCGATAACGCGAACTCACAGCCCGATTTCACCGTTGGCCTGCGTGGTTACAACACCAACCAGGTCGACGACTTCATCGGCCGCCTCAGCGCCGCCCTGAGCCAGTCCGAGCAGGCCCGCGCCGAGGCCGAGCAGCGGATGAACGACGCCCAGCGCCGGCTGCGGCAGGCCGAGCAGCGCCAGAGCGCGCTGGAGCAGAAGCTCACCGAGACCAACAAGCAGCTCGAGGAGAACAGCCGGCCGACGCTCTCCGGCCTGGGCACTCGCGTCGAGCAGATCCTGCGGCTGGCCGAGGAGCAGGCGAACGACCACCGCAACGAGGCCAAGCGCGAGTCGGAGGGCATCCTCTCCGCCGCCCGCCTCGAGGCGCGTGAGATCACCGACAAGGCCCGCGCCGAGGCCGCCGCCATGAAGGCCACCGCCGAGCGCGAGGCCGGCAGCGTCCGTACCGCCGCCGAGCGCGAGGCCGCCGAGGTCCGCGTGCAGGCCCGCCGCGAGGCCGACACGCTGCGCGCCGACGCCGACCGGGAGACCAAGCAGCTGCGTACGGTCACCGCCCACGAGGTGGCCGAGCTGAAGTCCACGGTCGAGCGCGAGGTCGCCACGCTGCGCGCCACCGCCGAGCGGGAGATCACCCAGCAGCGCGCCAAGGCCGCCCGGGAGGCCGAGGAGAAGCGGGCCGAGGCGACCAAGCTGCTCACCGACGCGCGCGACAAGCGCGACAAGGACCTGCAGGCCCTGGAGCTGCAGCTCGCCGAGCGGCGGGAGAAGGCCGAGCGCGAGGAGTCGGAGCGGCACGCCGCCCAGGTCGCGCAGACCCAGAAGCTGGTGAACGAGGCCGAGCAGCGCGCCCGCGCCGCGCAGGAGCGGGCCAAGGAGATCGAGCAGCGGGCCGAGGCCCGGCGGGTCGAGTCCGAGCGCACCGCCAACGAGACCGTCGACAAGGCCAAGGCGCTGGCCGACAAGACGCTCAACGAGGCGCGCGCCGAGGCGCAGCGGGTGCTCAACGAGGCCCGCACCGAGGCCGAGCTGACCACGCAGGCGGCCCGCCGCGAGGTCGAGGACCTGACCCGTCAGAAGGACGCGGTCACCTCGCAGCTCGGGCAGATGCTGTCCGGCCTGGCCGGCATCGTGCCGGGCGTGCCGGCCGGCGGCAAGACCGAGGCGCCGAAGGGCGACGCCGCCGCGCAGAAGGTGACGGCCGAGTCGGCCGGCTGACCGTTACACCCGCTGTCGGGGGCATGAGCCACGGCGCGGGGTGACGCCGGGTGACCGGTGTCGCCCCGCGCCGTCATGCTTGTGCGGCCCGTTTCGCCAGGAGGGTGAAGTAGCTCCCAGAAGGGGCGTCCGTATCGCCCCAGCAGAGCCGGATGCGTGTGAGGATGGGGGCATGTCGCACGGCGAGGAACTGTTCGCGCTCGGCGGGGACGTGACGACGGAGCCCAGCTTCGAGTCAGCCCTGCGGGGATACGAGAAACGGCAGGTCGACCGCTACGTCGCTCGCGCGGAGCACGAGATCGCGGCGTTGACCACCGAGCGGGAACAGGCATACACCCAGATCCACAAGCTGGCCGGTCAGGTCGAGGTGCTCCAGCGCGACCTGGCCCAGGTGCGCAAGCAGGCGGCGGTGGTGGACCGGGCGTCGTTCCGGCACCTGGGTCCGCGCGTCGAGCAGATCCTCACCATGGCCGAAGAGCAGGCCGACGACATCCTGGCCGCCGCCAACGAGGAGATCGAGGCCCGCCGCGCCGCCGCCGAGCACATCGTCGAGGAGGCCCGGGAGCAGGCCAACCAGGCGCTCAAGGACTTCGAGATCGCGCTTGCGGCCCGCCGGACCGAGGAGGAGCGGCACACCGCCGCCCGCAAGGCCGAGGCCGAGGCCACGCTGAAGGCCGCCAAGGACGAGTCGGCGAAGCTGCGCAAGGACGCGCAGGACGAGTCGACGAAGCTGCGGACGGCAGCCCAGGACGAGGCCGAGAAGCTGCGCCGGACCGCCCAGGACGCGCTGGCGAAGGCCCAGCAGGAGGCCACCCAGCTCCGCGACACCGCCAAGGAGATCCACTCCCGGGCACAGCAGGAGGCCGCGCGGCTGCGGGAGTCGGCCAAGGAGGCGCTGGCCAAGGCCCAGCAGGAGGCGAACCAGCTCCGCGAGGCGGCCAAGGAGGTGCACGCCAAGGGCCAGCAGGAGGCCAAGCGGCTCACCGACGCCGCCGCCGAGGCCGGCCGGGCCACGCACGCCAAGGCGCTGGCCGAGGCCAAGAAGATCGTGGACGACGCGGAGGAGGCCGCCAAGGCCACCCGCGGCCGGGCCCGCAGCGAGGCCAACCGGCTCACCACCGAGGCCGCCGAGGCCGCCAAGCGCAACCGCGCCGAGGTCGAGGCGTACGTGCAGCGCATGCGCACCGAGACCGAGGCGTACGTGCAGCAGGCCCGCGCGCAGACCCAGCAGGAGCTGGGCGCGTGGCGGGCCGGGGTGGAGAAGGAGGTCGCGGAGCGGCGGGACGGCGCGGAGAAGGAGCTGGCCCAGCGCCGGGCGGCCGCCGAGCAGGAGTTCGCCAAGCGCCGCGACGAGCTGGACAAGCAGCACGCCAAGCGGCAGGAGGAGCTGGAGCAGGCGTACACGACGCGGCGCGACGAGATCGAGCGCACCGCCGCCGACGTCCGGCAGGCCGCCGAGGCCGACGCGCTGAGCATGCGGCAGCAGGCCGAGTTGGAGGCCGCGGAGCTGCTGCGCCGCGCCGAGGCGGACGCCGGCGCGCAGCGCCGCAAGGCCGACGAGCACGTCGCGGCCTCGCGACGCCAGTTCGAGGAGTACGCGGCCACCACCCAGCAGCACCTCGCCACCACGCAGCAGCACCTGGCCGCCACGCAGCAGGAGGTGGCCGCCGGCCGGCAGCAGCTCGCCGGGGTCATGCTGGAGATCGCCAAGGCCCAGCAGGAGCTGGCCGACCTGCGTACCGAGACCTGGAAGTCGCGGCAGGAGTCCGACGACCTGCAGCGCCGCCTCACCGACCTGCGGCGCGACGCCGACTCGGCCGGGATCGCGGCCACCCCGGTCGACCCGGACGACCTCGCCACCGCCGCCTCCGTCGGCCGGTCCACCGGCGACGGCACGCCGGCGGGAGAGGGCACGCCGGTCACCGGCGGCGCGGAGAGCCCCGGCGACACCCCGGCAGGCGGCGGTGCGCCGGTGGCCGCGAAGGGCACCGCCACCGCGGTCCCCAACGGCGCCGGGCCGGCCAAGGGTGACGGCGAGCCCGCCGACGCGGGCAAGGCGAAGCCGGTCGGGGAACCGGTGACCACGATGGACTCCCCCGCCGGCGCGGGCGTCGACGGGGAGCCCACTGTGGCCGCCGTACCGGGCGAGGGCGGCCGGGGCGCCACCCCGACGAAGATCACCAGCACCGGCGAGAACGGCAAGCGCCCGACCAAGCCGACCACCGACGAGCGCAGCGCCAAGCCCAGCACGGTGACGGTCGACAAGGACTGATCCACCCGCCGCGCCGGATCGGGGAGGTGGTGGCATCCGCCCCACCCGGACCACACCACTTCCCCGAGCTGGCGGGCCCACCGCCACGTCGGCGAAGGGGCGGCATCCCACCCACCCGGACCACACCACCTCCCCGAACTGGCGGGCGGCCCGCGCCAGGGCGGCCCGGCGGGACGGCCCGGCGGGTGGCGGTGGTGGGATGGTCGGGGCGGACGGCGGCGACTACCCTGCGGGCAGAGGGCCGCGCGGCGGCCGTGGACGGCACCGGCGGGCGAGCCGGGCAGCGGGGAGGCACGGGTGTCACAGGAGGGTTCCGCGGCCCGGGACGACGAGCCCGCGGACGGGAAGACCTCCGGCGGCGCGAAGCCCACGAGCGACACCAAGGGCACCGCGAGTGAGACGACGCGCACGGCGGAGCATGCGCGGACCGGCGTGAGCAGCGAGCGGCCCGTCGACGTCGAGCCGGGTGAGTTCGAGCCGAGCGGGCGCTTCGGCGTACCGGGACGGCCGCTGCGACGCAGCGCCTTCCTGGTCGGGTTCACCGGCGCGCTCGGCGTGCTGCTCGCGTACGCGTTGTTCCTGGGCATCCGCAACGCCGCCGGCATCCTGGTGCTCGTGGTGATCGCGCTGTTCCTCGCGATCGGCCTGCACCCCGCGGTGGTCCGGCTGCGCAAGTGGGGCGTGCCGCGCGGCCTGGCGGTGGCGGTCGTGACGCTCACCCTGCTGCTGCTGATCGTCGCCGGGCTGCTGGCGCTGGTGCCGCCGGTGGTGACCCAGTCCGGTCAGTTCATCCAGCAGCTACCCGGGTACGTCGAGGAGCTGCGCCGCAACCCCACAGTCAACGACCTGGTGATCCGGTACGACGTGATGGAGCGGGTCCAGGCGGCGGCGAACGCGGACAACGTCGGGCGGGCGCTCGGCGGGGTGCTCGGCGGCGCGCAACTGATCTTCGGGACGGTCTTCCGCCTGCTCACCGTGCTGGTGCTGACGATCTACTTCCTGGCGTACTTCGACAAGCTGCGCGAACTCGGGTACGCGCTGGCGCCGCGCTCACGCCGGGAGCGGGTCCGGCTGATCGGCGACGAGATCCTCACCCGGGTCGGCGCGTACATGGTCGGCGCGCTCGCCATCGCGGTGCTGGCCGGGGTGAGCACGTTCGTGTTCGCGCTGGCGGTCGGTCTGCCGTACCCGTTCGCCCTGGCCGTGGTGGTCGCGGTGACCGACCTGATCCCGCAGATCGGCGCGACGCTGGGCGCGGTGGTGGTGACGCTCGTCGGGCTCGCCACGGACCTGCCGGTGGGCATCGCCTGCCTGGTGTTCTTCGTGATCTACCAGCAGGTGGAGAACTACCTGATCTATCCGAAGATCATGCGCCGGGCGGTGTCGGTAAACGAGGTGGCCGCGTTGCTGGCCGCGCTGCTCGGGGTGGCGCTGCTGGGCGTGGTGGGCGCGCTCATCGCGATCCCGACGGTGGCCGCGTTGCAGCTGATCCTGCGCGAGGTGGTGCTACCCCGCCAGGACGCCCGCTGACCGGTTACTCGGCGCGCCGCTGGGCCGGGCCGGGCACCGGGGTGTCGGCGAACGCGGCGACCGTGCGGTCGGCGTACGCGCTGACGTCGCCGGCCTCCATCGGGCCGTCCCAGGTGGTCGGCAGCGGCAGCGGTACGCCCGGGGCGACCCGCCGGACGATCTCGTCCAGCACCTTCTCCGCGTCGCCGACCCAGAGGTGCTTGGCGCCGTCCACGCCCACCACCTCGGCCTGCGGCACGGCGGCGAACCGCTCCCGGGCCTCCTCCGGGCGCAGGTAGTCGTCGAACTCGGGCACCAGGGCGGTGAGCGGCTTGCCCGTCTCGGCCCAGACCGTCAGGTCCTCCGGCGCGGAGTAGCGCAGCGGCGGGGAGAGCAGGATCGCGCCGGCCACCGCCGGGTCGCAGCCGTACTTCAGCGCCAGGTCGGTGCCGAACGACCACCCGACCAGCCAGATGTTCGGCAGCTCGTGGAACTCGGCGTACTCGATCGCGGCGGCCACGTCGAACCGCTCGCCGACCGCGCCGTCGAACGCTCCCTCGCTGGTGCCGCGGACGCTGCTGGTGCCCCGGGTGTTGAACCGGAGGACGGCGAGGCCGGCCAGCGCGGGCAGCCGCCAGGCCGCCTTGCGGAACACGTGGCTGTCCATCATCCCGCCGTGCGTGGGCAGCGGGTGCAGGCAGACGAGTGTGGCGGCCGGTTCGCGGTCCAGCGGCCGGGCCAGCTCGCCGACGAGCGTCAGCCCGTCGGCGGTGTGCAGCTCGATGTCCTCCCGGCGGCCGGGCAGGATCGACGACGCGCGAATCGGAGTGCTCACGCCTGCCAGTCTCCCGCGTCGGCGGCCCCGCCGCCCAGTGGGACGGGAACCGGGTGATCCAGATCGCTCAGCCGTAGCGCGGGGCGCCCCGGCCGCGCTGGAGGTTCGGCCCGCGCCGGTCCCGGGCGCGCCAGCAGCCGGAGTGCCAGTGCCGGCGGTCGGTCAGGTCACCCCGGTCGTCGGCCGGCCAGGCCACCAGGTGCGCCACGCCGGGGCGGATCTCCTGGTCACAGCCGGGACAGCGGTACGTCTTGACCGACGCGCCGCCGCTGATCGCGCGTATCTGCCAGTCACCGTCGCGCCACTGCTGCACTGTCGGCACGCCGTGGCGGGCACGCTCGGCGTCCAGGCCGGGGTTCTCCTCCCGGCGGGCCCGATTTCGACGGGGACTCACGATCCCAGCCTACGGCCCCTCCCCACCGTACTGCCGGTGCCCCGAACCGGGGCGATCTTGGTACGGAACGGCCCATGGGCGGGCCGTTCCGTACCAGGAATGCCGGCCGGTCAGGGCCAGGTCTGCGGACGGGTGAGGTCCTTCGCCACCTTCGCACCGCCCAGCACGGTCGCCGCGTCGGCCTCGGTGAAGTTCACCTGGCCCGGGGGTCCGTAGCCGGGGAACGGCCAGGCGAAGTCGACTGTCAACCGCACCTTCGGCAGGCCGAGCAGTTCCAGGCGGTTGCCGTCCGGATACCGGAAGCCCGGACGGCCACCCAGGTCGCGGTTGCTGGCGCGGCCCGTGTCCTCCCCCATCTCCGCCCCGTAGACCAGCTTCATCCACATGTTCGAAGAGGGTGCCCGGAAGACGGTGAGCTGAACCGTGAGGCCCTTCGGGAAGGCGGCCGCGTCCACCGAGCATCCCGTCACCGCCGCGTTCGCCGGCAACGTGGTCGGTCGGACCGGCCCGGTGCATCGCCGGGCTTCGTCCCAGCGCACCAGTCCGGCCACCCGGTCCAAGGTGGCTACGTCACCGCGAAGCGTGGCCGCGCGGGCGTAGAGGCCGGGGAAGGGCTGCCACGACTTGACCAGACCGTCCGTACCGGCGACGCGCAGCACGCCACCGTCGAAGGTCAGCCGGCCGCTGACGGCCTGCACCGGGAAGCCTTCGATCGAGGTGTCGTCGAGGGTCTTCGCCACCGGGCTGACCTCGAGCAGGACCGGGTGTCCGTCACCGACGCTGAACCGGATCGACTCGACCAGGTTGGAGCTGTGGACGGACCAGCCCAGATAGCGGGCCCGGGTGGTGTCGACGCCTAGGTGCAGCACCTGCGGGTCGGTACCCACCAGATCGGGACGCTGAAGCGCCCCGGGCACCCCGTCGGCGAGCGGCGGCACCGGCGGTGGCGCCGCCTCCGGGGTTGCGGCCGTCCAGGGCATCCGCCCGGCCAGCCCGCCCACGTCCGCGCGTATCGCGCCGGTGAAGCCGAGCACGCCGACCAGGGCGAGCGCGGTGCCGGCGGTGAGTCGGCGGCGTACCTGCCGGCGCCGGCCGAGCGCGCGGGAGCGACGCAGCAGGCGCCCGGTGTCTGTCTCGCCCTCGGCGTGCTCCCGCAACACCGAGACGATTCGCTGGTCGAGGTCGGTCACGGCCGGCTCCCCTTGGTCATCGGGACGCCGCAGCGCTCCCGGAGGTGGGCGAGCGCCCGCATCGCGTGGGTGCGGACGGTGACCGGGGAGCAGTCGAGGATCTGGGCGATCGTGGCGTCGTCCAGGTCCTCGTAGTAGCGCAGCACCAGCACGGCGCGCTGGCGGTCCGGGAGGGCGCGGATCAGCCCCCACATCTCGTCCCGGTCAGCCGCCTCGCCGCTCAGGTCTCCGCGTTCGGGCCGGTCGGCGAACGTGTCCACCGCCAGCTCGCGGCTGGACCGCCGCCGCCACCAGGACGTGTTCGCGTTGACGAGCATCCGGCGCACGTACACGTCGGGCCGGTCGACCCGGGCGATCTTCCGCCAGTGCACGTACGCGCGCGCCAGCACGTCCTGGGTCAGGTCTTCGGCGCGGTGCGCGTCGCCGGTCAGCAGCCGGGCCAGACGCAACAGAGCCGGGCCGCGGCTGCCGACGTACTCCTCGAAGGTCACACCCCGAAGACGCCGTCACCGGGCCCGGCTGTTGACAGCGGTCAGCGCCGGGTGTGGTCGCGGAACCCGCGGCCGGACTTGCGGCCCAGATAGCCGGCCGTGACCAGGTGCTCCAGCAGCGGCGCCGGGGCGAAGCCGGGCTCGCGCAGTTCCAGGTACAGCTCCCGCTGGATGGCCAGCGAGACGTCCAGGCCGACCACGTCGAGCAGCTCGAACGGGCCCATCGGGTAGCCGCAGCCGAGCTTCATCGCGTAGTCGATGTCGTCGGCGGTCGAGTAGCTGGCCTCCAGCATCTTCACCGCGTCGTTCAGGTACGGGAACAGCAGCGCGTTGACGATGAAGCCGGACCGGTCGCCGCAGACCACGCCGGTCTTGCCGAGCTTCGCGCAGACCGCGCGGGCGGTGGCCGACGTCTCGGCGGAGGTGCGGATGGTCTGCACGATCTCCACCAGCGGCATGATCGGCGCCGGGTTGAAGAAGTGCAGGCCGACCACGTCGGCGGGGCGCTGGGTCGCCATCGCCACGTCGATCACCGGCAGCGACGAGGTGGTGGTGGCGAGCACGACGCCGGGCTTGCAGATCTCGTCGAGGCTGGCGAACAGCGCCTTCTTGACGCTCAGCTCCTCGATCACGGCCTCGACCACCAGGTCGACGTCGGCCAGGTGCTCCAGCGTCGCGGACCAGGTGATCCGGCCGAGCGCCTCGTCCCGGTCGGTCTCGCTGAGCTTGCCGCGTACCACGCCCTTGTTCAGCGAGGTCTTCACCGCCTCGCAGACCTTCGCGGACTTCTCCGCGCCCCGGGTCACCGAGATGACCTCGTAGCCGGCCTTGGCGAACACCTCGATGATGCCGGTGGCCATGGTGCCGGAGCCGACCACGCCGACCTTCGCGATGGCGCGGGCGCCGTCGGCGAGCGCGGCGTCCGCGGCGAGCGGCGTGTACTCGTCGGGTACGACCTTCGGCGAGCCCGGCCGCTCGTAGGTGTAGAAGCCGCGGCCGGACTTGCGGCCCAGCAGACCGGCGGTGACCATCTGCTTGAGCAGCGGGGCCGGGGCGTGCCGGCGGTCCCGGCCGCCGCGCCGGTACATGGTGTCGAGGATCTCGTACGCGGTGTCCAGGCCGATCAGGTCCATCAGCGCCAGCGGGCCCATCGGCAGGCCGCAGCCGAGCTTCATGGCGGCGTCGATGTCCTCGCGGGTGGCGTACCGGGCCTCGAACATGCCGACCGCGTGGTTCAGGTAGCCGAACAGCAGCGCGTTGGCGATGAACCCGGCCCGGTCGCTGATCGTCACGTCGACCTTGCCGAGCCGCTCGCAGAGCGCCTCCACGTCGGCGACCACGTCGGCGGAGGTGACCACCGTGCGGACCACCTCGACCAGCTTCATCACCGGGGCCGGGTTGAAGAAGTGGATGCCGATGACCTGGTTGGGCCGGGTGGTGGCGACGGAGATCTCGGTGACGCTCAGCGAGGACGTGTTGGTGGCGAGGATCGCCTCGGGCTTGCAGACCCGGTCCAGCTCGGCGAAGATCCGCTGCTTGAGGTCCAGGTGCTCGGGCACCGCCTCGATCACCAGGTCCACGTCGTGCAGCGCGTCCAGGCCGACCCGGAAGTCGACCCGCGCGAGCAGGGCGTCCCGCTCGGCCTCGGCGAGCTTGCCCTTGGCGACGGCCCGGTCGGTGGAGCCGGTCAGCGTGACCCGGCCGCGCTCCAGCGCCGCGTCGGAGATCTCGACGGCTGTGACGTCGACGCCGTTGCGGGCGAACACCTCCACGATGCCGGCACCCATGGTGCCCAGACCCACCACGCCCACCCTGGTGAACTCCCGCGCCACGACCGGCCTCCCCTGGCTCGACTCCGCCGTCCGCGACATGAACGGCCGCTAAGGTTATGCGCCGGAGTCTGCCACGTGACGCTGTGTTGTCGAGACGCCGTGGGATATTTCACGCACCGCGCCTCACCCGGTGGCGTTCTCCCCGGCCAGCGCCAGTAGTTCGGCGACGAACTCCGCCGGTCGCTCCAGGTGCGGGCTGTGCCCGCAGCCGGGCAGCACCACCTCGCGGTACGTCCCGCCGGCCGCCGCGTACCGGTCCAGCACCGCGCGGGCCTGCCCCACCATCGGCTGCGGCGGGCACTCCCCGTCGCCGGGCCAGCCGGGCACCACACCGAGCCGGCCGAGGTACGCCAGGTCGAACAGCGAGGTGTCCGAGACGATCACGTCGGCGTCGCCGCGTACCCAGGTCACCGGCGGCTTGACCGGCACGGCGACGAGCTCGTCGGCGAGCCGGAAGTGGGCCGGGGCAAGCGCGTTGAGGACGCCGCGCGGCCCGGCGGCGGTCCCCGGCCAGTGCGGCGAGGCGACAGCGGTGCCCGGGTAGTTGTCGTCGCCGGTGGCGGTGGTCAGCATGCTCTCCAGCAGCAGGTCCTCGTCGTCGCCGAGGGAGGCCGGGTCGGCCACGTACGCGGCACGCAGCACCGCCCGCGGGCTGGTCGGGCCGTCGGCGCTCCGGTCACCGGCGGCGAGCCGGGCCACGAAGTCGGGGTTCGCGCCGCCCGCGCCGGTGCCGGCGAAGTCGGGCGTGGTGGGGGTGCCGTCGAGGTCCCGGGTGCCGCCGAAGCCGTACGGGGACACCGGCGCCTCCAGCAGCAGCCCGGCCACCCGATCGGGCTGGCCGACGAGCAGCCGCATCGCCACGCCGCCGCCCAGCGAGTGCCCGGCCACCACCGGCCGGGCGCCGGGCGCGAACAGCCCCGGGGCGTCCAGCAGCGCGGCCACGTCGTCGGCGAAGTCGTCCAGCCCTCGGGTGGCGTCGACCGGCGCGGTGTCGGTCTCGCCGTAGCCGCGCAGGTCGGGGGCGACCACCCGCAGCGTCTCCGGCAGCCGGGCCAGCAGCGGTTCCCAGAACGCGGAGGAGGAGACGTTGCCGTGCACCAGCAGGACCGGTAAGCCGTCCGGTGGACCGGCCACGCGGACCGCCTGGGTGATGCCGTTGGCCTGGACGGTGAGCCGTGCGCTACGCATCCGCGCATGCTGGCACGCGCCCCCACCCCCGGTCCATGTGCCCCACAGACACACCGCCCGACGCGCACGTGGCCCACACCCCCGCCGCCCCGCCCTCCCCCTCCCTTCACCGCGTCGATCATGAAGTTGGCGGCGACAAATCGGACGCAGAACGCCGCCAACTTCATGATCGACGAGACCTGGGAGCGCCAACCCCGCCCAGCCCACCCGTCCGCCGGCCCCGTCGCCGGTCCGTCGGCGACCACACCGGCGGCCCATCGGCAGCGGTGATCAAGGAGTTTGTGTCACCGAAGGAGCCCTTCCCGTACCCAAACTCCTTGATCACCGTGAGTGGGTGGGCCGGGGAGGGGCGCCGGGAAGGCGGGCGGGTGGCGGGGCGCGCCCAGGCACCGCCGGGCTGAGCGCGCGGGCTGAGCGCGCGGGCCGGCGCGAGGCCGGGGTCAGCGCGGACGCGAGGGCTCAGAGAGCACCGGGAATCAGCGGCCGTCGAGGGTTCGCATGGCCTCGACGGCCCAGCGGGTGCCGGCACTCAGCGGCCGTGGAGGGCCCAACGGGCGGGTGCCGGGAGTCAGCGGCCTCGAGGGCGCCGCGACGGCCGGTGCCGCTAGCTGACGTCGGCCGGCTGCGCCTCGCGGGCCTCGATCGGCTGGCGTGGCCCGGGGACGGGCAGCGGCACTGTGGGGCGCTGGTCGCGGCGCATCGCGCCGAAGCTCATCCCGACCGGGTCGGTGCGGGCAACACCCGGGTCGTAGAGGCGCAGATCGGTGCGGCCGAGCCGGACCACGTCGCCGTCGGCGATCGCCACGCTGCCGGTTACCCGGGTGTCGTTGAGCCAGGTGCCGTTCGTCGAGCCGAGGTCGGTGAGCAGCACCCCCTCCGGGGTGGCCCGGACGGTGGCGTGCCGCCGGCTCAGATGCGGGTCGGCGAGCACGATGTCGGCGGTCGGCGCACGGCCGATCACCTGCGCCTCCTGGCCGACCCGGAACGTGAGCCCCCGCATCGCCCCGCCCGACACCGTCAGCAACGGCATCAGCTCAGGATGCTCCTCCATGGACAGTCGACCTCCACCCCACATCGCCCCGCGGCGTCAGCCTGCCACCTCACCGTAGTGGCTTGCACCACCGCGCGGTCACCCCCGCGACCCCGGCCGGTCATCTCCCGTTCGCCGTTTCGGACGGCACCTCCGTCGATGCGACGGCTGATCGTCCGCGCAGCGTACGGCGCGTTCGACACCTACCGGCGAGTAATCCTCGGGTCTAGACTTCGGCCATGACCGCTGTACATGTGCCGGGCGCCCCGCTCATCTCCGAGGGTCAATTGGTGTCGACCAGCCCGGCCACCGGCGCCGAGGCGGGCCGATTTCCGCTGGCCACCGAGGCGGACGTGCGCGCCGCCGTCGACCGCGCCCGGGCGGCCGGTGACTGGTGGGCCGGGCTCGGCTTCGCCGGCCGGCGCGACCGCCTCCAGCGCTGGCGCGGCGTGCTCGCCCGGCGGATCGAGGAACTGGCCGACCTGATGCACACCGAGGGCGGCAAGCCGGTCGGTGACGCGGTGGTGGAGATCCTCACCGCGCTGGAGCACATCGACTGGGCGGCCCGCAACGCGCAGCGGGTGCTGGGGCCGCGCCGGGTCCGCTCCCGCCTGGTCCTCGCCGAGTTCAGCGGTCACCTCGAATACCAGCCGTACGGCGTGATCGGCGTGATCGGCCCGTGGAACTACCCGGTCTTCACCCCGATCGGCTCCGCCGCGTACGCGCTCGCCGCCGGCAACGCGGTGGTGTTCAAGCCCAGCGAGTACACCCCGGCCGTCGGCCAGTGGCTGGTCGACAGGTTCGCCGAGGTGGTGCCGGAGCAGCCGGTGTTCCAGGTGGTGCACGGCTTCGGCGCGGTCGGCGCGGCGCTGTGCCGCTCCGGGGTCGGCAAGGTCGCGTTCACCGGCTCGACCGCCACCGCGAAGCGGGTGATGGCCGCCTGCGCCGAGACGCTCACGCCGGTGCTGCTGGAGGCCGGCGGCAAGGACGCGATGATCGTGGACAGCGACGCCGACCTGGACGCCGCCGCCGACGCGTGCGTGTGGGGCGGGATGACGAACGCCGGCCAGACGTGCATCGGCATCGAGCGGGTCTACGCGGTCGACCAGGTCTTCGACGCCTTCGTGGAGAAGGTGGTGGCGAAGGCCGGGCGGCTCACCGTGGGCGCCGACGGCTCCGACCTCGGCCCGATCACCATGCCGTCGCAGATCGACGTCATCCGCCGGCACATCGACGACGCGATCGACCGGGGCGGCCGGGCGGTGCTGGGCGGCCCGGAGGCGGTCCAGCCGCCGTACGTGCACCCGACGGTGCTGGTCGACGTGCCGGAGGACTCGGCCGCCGTGCGGGAGGAGACGTTCGGCCCGACGCTCGTGGTCAACCGCGTCCGGGACGTGGACGAGGCGGTCGAGCGGACCAACGCGCTGCCGTACGGGCTCGGGGGTTCGGTCTTCGGCCGGGCGCGGGCGGTGGCGGTCGCGCGGCGGCTGCGCTCCGGGATGGCCTCGGTCAACTCGGCGCTGACCTTCGCCGGCATGTCGACGCTGCCGTTCGGCGGCACCGGCGAGTCCGGCTTCGGCCGCATCCACGGCGAGGAGGGGCTGCGCGAGTTCGGCCGGCCCAAGTCGGTCACCCGCCGCCGGGCCCGGTCGCTGCTGCCGGCGATGACGTTCGAGCGCACCCCGGCCGACGTCGCCCGGATCATCAAGATCGCCAAGCTGATGTACGGCCGGGGCCGCTGAAGCAACGCCTCAGAACAACGTCAGCTCGTCGCGCTCGATGCCGCGCAGCTTGTCGTAGTCGACCACCACGCACCGGATCCCCCGGTCGGTGGCGAGTACCCGTGCCTGCGGCTTGATCTCCTGCGCGGCGAACACGCCGGCCACCGGCGCGAGCAGCGGATCGCGGTTCACCAGCTCCAGGTAGCGGGTGAGCTGCTCGACGCCGTCGATCTCGCCGCGCCGCTTCACCTCGACCGCCACCGCGCCGCCGACCGCGTCCCGGCAGAGCAGGTCGACCGGCCCGATCGCGGTCATGTACTCGCGCCGGACCAGCGTGAAGCCCTCCCCCAGCGTCTCCGGGTTCGCGGCGAGCAGTTCCTGCAGGTGCGCCTCGACGCCGTCCTTGCGCAGGCCCGGGTCCACGCCCAGCTCGTACGAGGTGTCCTGGAAGATCTCCTCCAGGGTGATGCGCAGTTCCTCGCCGGCCTTGTTCACCACCCGCCAGACGCCTGGTGCCTCCTCCAGCCGGCAGGGCGGGCTCATCCAGTTCAACGGCTTGTAGGCCCGGTCGTCCGCGTGGATCGACACCGACCCGTCCGCCTTCACCATCAGCAACCGGGTCGCCGGGGGCAGGTGGGCCGAGAGCCGTCCGACGTAGTCCACCGAGCACTTCGCAATCACCAACCGCACCCGCCGAGGGTAGCCGAGGCCCCGGCGGACGCCGACGAGCGCCACTGGCGTACCGGTGCCATATTGAGATCGTGCTCGAAGTCCTCACCGGTTCCGGTCTGGCCGCCTCGGCGGGCCTGAACGCCTACATCCCGCTGCTGCTGATGGGGCTGCTGTCCCGCTACACCGATCTGGTCGAGCTGCCGAGCGGCTGGCAGTGGCTCGGCAACGGCTGGGTGGTGCTGATCCTCGCCGTCCTGCTCGCGGTCGAGGTGGTGGCCGACAAGGTGCCGGTGGTCGACCACGTCAACGACGTGGTGCAGACGGTGGTCCGGCCGACCGCGGGCGGGCTCGCGTTCGGCGCGGGCGCCGGCTCGGAGACGGTCACCGTGAGCGACCCGGACACGTTCTTCTCCACCCACCAGTGGGTGCCGGTGGTGGTCGGCGTGCTGATCGCGCTCGGCGTACACCTGCTCAAGGCCGCCGCCCGGCCGGTCATCAACGCGACCACCGCCGGGGTGGGCGCGCCGGTGGCCAGCACCGCCGAGGACGCGACGAGCGTGGTCATGTCGGTGGTGGCGCTGCTGCTGCCGGTGCTGGTGCTGGTGTTCCTGGTCGCCCTGGTGTTCTTCGTACCGTGGCTGTTCCGCCGCCGCCGGGAGCGGCGCCGGGAACGCGCCGCCGCCCGGGAGGCCGGCTTCCGCGTGTGAGCGCGGCGGCTCAGCGGCTCTCGTAGGTCATGCAGTCGGCCAGGTCCATGTCCGGGCCGACGGTGATGGCCGGGGCGTGGCACTCCAGGTCGCCGTTGTGCCGGCAGTCCGCGCGCGAGCACGCGCCGACCTGGGCCACGAGCTGGTCGATTCCGCCACGCACCGGCATCTCCACGAACGTGTGGCAGTGCGCGTGGTCGCTGCTGCCGATCGTGATGGCGAACGCGTGGCAGTCGTTCGTGTGGTTGTAGGCGCAGGACCGGACGGCGCACTCCTGGACCCGGGGCATCTCCAACGACGCGGTCATCATCTCGCCCTTCAGTGGGTGTCTTGCCCCGACTTTAGGCTTTGTGATGCTTTCAGCGTGCCGGATCCAGCGCGTTCGCCTCGCGGATCACGGTGACCAGCTCGTCGATGATGCCGGTGAGCGCGAAGTCCTTCGGCGTGAACACCCGGGCCACCCCGGCGGCGCGCAGCGTCTCGGCGTCGGCGGCCGGGATGATCCCGCCCACCACCACCGGCAGGTCACCCCGCCCAGCCGCGCGCAACCCGTCCAGCACCGCCGGCACGGCGGCCAGGTGCGAGCCGGACAGCACGGAGAGGCCGACCAGGTCGACGTCCTCCTCCACCGCCGCCGCCACGATCTGCCCGGCGGTCAGCCGGATGCCCTGGTAGACCACCTCGAAGCCGGCGTCACGGGCGCGTACCGCGATCTGCTCCGCGCCGTTCGAGTGCCCGTCCAGCCCCGGCTTGCCGACCAGCAGCCGCAGCCGGCCGCTGCCCAGCTCCCGGGCGGTCGCGGCGACCCGCTCCCGGACCCCGGCAAGGGTGGCGTCACCGGTTGTGCCGACCGCCCCGGCCAGGCCGGTCGGCGCGCGGTACTCGCCGTACACCTGGCGCAGCGCGCCCGCCCACTCGCCGGTGGTGACCCCGACCCGCACGCAGTCCAGCGTCGCGGGCATCAGGTTCGCCGTGGTGGCGGCGTCGGCACGCAGCCGGTCCAGCGCCGCCTCGACGGCCGCCGCGTCCCGGTCGGCCCGCCACCGGCGTACGCCGTCGGTGGCCGCCTCCTCGACGGCCGGGTCCACCTGCTCGACCGCCTCGGCACCCGCAGCGGTCAGCGGCGACGGCTCGGTCTCGGTGAACCGGTTGACGCCGACCACGACGTCCGAGCCGGACTCCATCCGGCGGCGCCGGTCGGCGAGCGAGGCCACCAGCGCGCTCTTCAGGTAGCCGGTCTCGACGGCGGTGACCACGCCGCCCATCTCCAGCACCTTCTCCAGCTCGACGCGGGCACCGGAGACGATCTCGTCGACGAGCGCGGTCATCACGTGCGAGCCGGCGAACAGGTCCGGGTACTCCAGCAGGTCCGACTCGTACGCCAGCACCTGCTGCATGCGCAGCGACCACTGCTGGTCCCACGGGCGGGGGAGGCCGAGCGCCTCGTTCCAGGCGGGCAGCTGCACAGCCCGGGCGCGGGCGTCGCGGGACAGCGTGACGCCGAGCATCTCCAGCACGATGCGCTGGATGTTGTTCTCCGGCTGCGCCTCGGTCAGGCCCAGCGAGTTGACCTGGACGCCGTAGCGGAACCGGCGCTGCTTCGGGTCCGCCACGCCGTAGCGGTCGCGGGTGATCTCGTCCCAGAGCGCGCCGAACGCGCGCATCTTGGCGATCTCCTCGACGAAGCGCACCCCGGCGTTGACGAAGAACGAGATCCGCTGGACCACGTCGCCCATCCGCTCGGGCGGCACCTGACCGGAGTCACGCACGGTGTCCAGCACGGCGACGGCTGTGGCCAGCGCGAAGCCGACCTCCTGCACCGGCGTGGCGCCGGCCTCCTGGAGGTGGTACGAGCAGATGTTCACCGGGTTCCACCGCGGCATCTCACGCAGCGTGTACGCGATCACGTCGGCGGTCAGCCGCAGCGAGGCCGCCGGCGGGAAGATGTACGTCCCCCGGGACAGGTACTCCTTGATGATGTCGTTCTGCGTGGTGCCGGCGCAGCGGCTCAGCTCGGCGCCCTGCTCGGCCGCGACGGTGCCGTAGAGGCCGAGCAGCCACATCGCCGGGGCGTTGATGGTCATCGAGGTGTTCATCTCGGCGAGCGGGATGCCCTCGAACAGCGCCCGCATGTCGCCCAGGTGCGCCACCGGCACGCCGACCCGGCCCACCTCACCGGAGGCCAGTTCGTGGTCCGGGTCGTACCCGGTCTGGGTGGGCAGGTCGAAGGCGACCGACAGGCCGGTCTGCCCCTTCGCCAGGTTGCGGCGGAAGAGCGCGTTGGTGGCCGCGGCGGAGGAGTGCCCGGCGTACGTGCGCATCACCCACGGGCGGTCCCGCTCGGGCAGCCGTCCCGGCATCGCGTCGTCCATGGCCGGAGTTTAAGTTACCGTTCAGTAAAAGAGAGTGTGGAAAACCACACAACCCGATGCCCACACCGGTGGGCCGGCGTGCGGCCGGCCCACCGTACGGGTCATTCGCTGCGGGCGGTCTCCGGACCGGTGATCCGTTCCAGCAGCGGCAGAGTGGCCGCGATGACCGCGAGACAGCCCAGCACGCCGAGGGCCACCACCGCGGCGAACCCGATCCCCGGCACGCGCAGGTCGTACTGCATCTGCGCGCGCAGGAACAGCTGCGCAGCGACCAGTCCCATCCCGACCGCCACCACGGCGACGGTCAGCAGCGGTACCATGCTCTCCAGCGCCACCACCCGGCGCAGCAGCCGTACCGGGGCGCCGCTGAGCCGGAGCAGGCTGAACGGCCGCTTCCGTTCGCTGAGGCCGGCCGCCACGGCCACGGCCAGGCTGCATCCGGCGAGCACGAGACCGGCCACTACGACGAGGTCGGCCAGCCGCTGCCAGCCCCGCATGGTGTCGGCGAAGTCGGCCTCGAAGTCGCCGGGCACGTTCGGCGCCACGTAGAACGTCGGGAACGCGGCTTCGAGGACCGTCCGGGCCCGCTCCACCGCGACCGGATCCTCCGCCTCGACCGCCACCGAACCCGCCGGGAGTTCCGCGAGGGCAGCCGGGTCCACCGGGGACGACGGCCAGATCCGGTCGGCCGAGGCGGACTCCCGCCAGGGGATCAGGTCCGGCGGCACCTCGGCGACGCTCGCCCCGGCGGCGCACCGCCCGTACGCGGGCGGGATGTCCGCGCAGGCGATCACCCCGGAGTCGCGGCCGTCACCGCGTACCGGGTTCTCCCGGACGAGCACCGGGTTGCGGACGCCGGGAGTCGCGGCGAGGTCGGCCAGCAGCGTGCCCGGCACGGGCGGGTCGTCGGTGAGGACCATCGACAGCCGGCCGGCCTCCAGCGACCCCCGGGGCGCCGGACCGCGCTCGTACGTGATCGTCCCCATCACGCCCACGGCCACCGTCGTGACGAACAGCGCGAGCATCACGCCGCTCACCGCCCGGAACCCGGCGGACGGGTTGTCGGCGAGCCGGCGCGCGGCGATCAACGCGGCCGGCCGGTTGGCCCGGGCGGCCATCGCCCGGGCACCGACCATGGTCAGCCACGGGCCGCCGGTGAGCAGCCCGACCATGACCAGCAGCAGCGCGGGCAGGAACAGCGCGGTCTGCCCGTCCGACGTGGGCGGCCGGTACACCAGGGCGAAGCCCAGCCCGGCCAGGCCGAGCGCGAGCGGAATCAGCCGGTACACCCGGGGCGGCCGGGGTGTGACGCGGCGGCTGACACCGAGTGGGGAGATCCGGACCCGGCGCAGCGCGACCCAGGCCGCGGCCGCCGCGCCCGCCGGCACGCCGAGCGCCACCAGGAGGGCCTCCGGCGCGCCGATGGCCATGTCGCCGGGGAAGAACGGCATGCCGGTGAACGGGATGCCGGCGAGCTGCCCGCGGAACGCGAAGAACACCGCGAAGCCGGCCGCCGCGCCGGCCACCGCCGCGAGCGCGGCCTCGACGGCCGCGACCGCCGAGATCTGCCGGGGCGTGGCCCCGACCAGTCGCATCGCGGCGAACCGCTGCTCCCGGCGGGCAGCGCCGAGCCGGGTCGCCGTGCCGATGAAGACGAGTACGGGAAACAGCAGTCCGCCCGCGGCCACGCCGAGGATGAGGTCGATCGCCGCCCTCGGCAGCGGAGCCCGGTTGTCGTCGAGCCGGGTGACCTTGCGAACCTGGTCCAGCTTCCCGACCTGCTCCGGGGTGCCGCCGACCAGGACGAGCAGGGTGTCCGGCGAGGTGAGCGCCGCCGGCCCGACGACGCCGAGGTCCCGGCCCGGGTAGCGGTCGGCGAGCTGGTCGGCGGGGGTGGTGGCCAGCAGCTTGCGCAGCGCCGGGGAGGCGTAGTACTCGCCGGGTCCCGGCGCGCGGGGGACGCCGATCGGCGTGGGCGCGTCCGGACCGGTGGCGGCGACGTCGATGCGAACGATCTGATCGCCCCGGAAGTAGTCAAACCGGGTCGACCACAGCAGCGGGTCGGCGGACCCGCCCGCCGTCTCCTGCGGGTACATCGACGCGTAGCGGGTGAGCTGGGCGTCGGTGGCGTTCACACCGGCGAGCGTGGTGAGCAGCAGGCCGGTGCCGACCGCGACGGCGGCGGCGATGGCGACCAGCCGGACCAGCGCCTCCCGGCCACCGGCGACGGCGAGCCGGAGCGCGAGCCCGATCACGAGGCGACCCCGGCGGGGGCGTTGACCCGGCCGTCCCGCACCATGACCTCCCGGTCGGCGTACGCCGCGATGCGCGCCTCGTGCGTCACCAGGACGACTGTGGTGCCCTTCTCGCGGGCGGCCTCCACCAGCAGCGTCATCACCTCCTCGCCGGTGAGCGAGTCGAGCGCGCCGGTGGGCTCGTCGGCGAACAGCACCCGGGGCTCGGCGACCAGGCCGCGGGCCAGCGCGACCCGCTGGGCCTGCCCGCCGGACAGTTCGCCCGAGCGGCGGTGCTCCATGCCGGCCAGGCCGAGCCGCTCGAACCAGCCCCGCGCGGTGCGCAGCGCCGGAGTGCGGCGGACACCGCGCAGCAGCAGCGGCAGCGCCACGTTCTCCGCCGCGGTGAGTTCCGGCACGAGCTGGCCGAACTGGAAGACGAAGCCGAAGCTGTCGCGGCGCAGCGCGCTGCGGTCGGCCTCGCCGAGCGTGTCGATCCGGGTGCCGTCGAACCGGACCTCGCCGGAGTCGGGGCGCAGGATGCCGGCCAGGCAGTGCAGCAGCGTCGACTTGCCGGAACCGCTCGGTCCCATCACGGCGACGACCTCACCGGCGGCCACGGCGAGGCTCGCGCCGCGCAGGGCCGGTGTCTCGCCGAACGCGTACGTGACGTCGCGTGCCTCGATCATCGGGCTCATGCCCGTACCGCCTTTCGCAGGGCGTCCAGCCGGGCGCCCGTCGTCTCGATCCACCGCAGGTCCGCCTCGAGGTGGTAGAGGCCGTGGTCGGCCAGCATCACGTCGACGAGTTCGCCGCTGCGCTTGATCTCGGTGAGTTCGCGCATCCGGCGCAGGTGCGCGGCGCGCTGGGTGTCCAGGTACTCCTCGGCCGGGCGGTCGAGCATCAGCGCGAGCACGACCTTGGTGAACAACAGGGTCTGCAGGTGTGGTTCCGGTTCGACCGGCTCGGTCAGCCAGTGCTCCACCTCGGTGGCGCCCACGTCGGTGATGACGTAGCGCTTGCGGTCCGGCCCGGCGCCGGGAGCGACGTCGCCGACCACCACCTTGCCGTCGCGGGCCAGCCGGCTCAGCGTCGAGTAGACCTGCCCGTACGGCAGCGGCTTGCCGCGTCCGAAGAAGGTGTCGTAGTCGCGCTTGAGGTCGTAGCCGTGGCTCGGTTCGCGTTCGAGCAGGCCGAGCAGGGTCAGGGGAACCGTCATGACCAGAGACTACACCGAGTGTATACCTCGCGTATATAGCTGACCCGGCAGTGGAACGGGCTACCGCACGACGCACACTTGACGTCATGGAGAACGAGCTCGCGATTTCCGTGCGAGGGCTGCGCAAGGCGTACGGCGACAACGTCGCCGTCGCGTCGGTGGACCTGGACGTCCGCCGGGGCGAGGTGTTCGCCCTACTCGGCCCCAACGGCGCCGGCAAGACCACAACGGTCGAGATCCTGGAGGGCTACCGGCAGCGCGACGCGGGCGAGGTACGCGTCCTCGGCGCGGACCCGGCCCACCCGGACGCCGGCTGGCGCTCCCGGGTCGGCATCGTGCTTCAGGGCACCGGCGAGTTCGACGAGCTCAGCGTCATCGAGGTGGTCCGGCACTTCTCCGGCTTCTACCCGGGCGCCGACGACCCGGACAAGGTGGTCGAGCGGGTCGGGCTGGGCGCCAAGGCCAAGGCCCGTACGCACACGCTCTCCGGCGGGCAGAAGCGCCGCCTGGACGTGGCGCTGGGCATCATCGGCCGCCCCGAGCTGCTCTTCCTCGACGAGCCGACCACCGGCTTCGACCCGGAGGCCCGGCGCGAGTTCTGGGAGCTGATCCGGGACCTGTCCGCCGCCGGCACCACGATCGTGCTCACCACCCACTACCTGGACGAGGCCGAGGCGCTCGCCGACCGGGTCGGCGTGATCGCCGCCGGACGGGTGATCGAGGTCGCGCCGCCCAACCGGCTGGGCAACCGGCAGGAGGCGCTGGCGAGCGTCTCCTGGATCAACCCCGACGGCACGCCGGGATCGAGGGAGACCGCGACCCCGACGGCCCTGGTGCACGACCTGGCTGCGTACTTCGGCGGCGAGGTACCGGGCCTGACCGTGACCCGGCCGACCCTGGAAGACGTCTACCTGCGGATGATCGGACACTCATGACCACCACGACGAACCCCGCGGCCCCGGTCACCGCCGCCGCGGCCCGGCGGCCCGGCGCGGGCGCGCTGGCGCTGCGCCAGGGGCGGCTGGAGATCACCCAGTTCCTGCGCAGCCGGGAGTCCGTCGTGTTCACGATGGGCTTCCCGATCATCATGATCCTGATCTTCGCGGCGATCTTCAGCGACGAGATCGCGCCCGGGGTCAGCTACACGCAGTACTTCATCACCGGCATGATCGCGACCGGCCTGATGACAGTCAGCTTCCAGAACCTCGGCATCTGGATCCCGATCGAGCGGGACCGGGGCGTGCTCAAGCGCTACCGCGGTACGCCGATGCCGAAGTGGGTCTGGTTCGCCGGCAAGGTGATCATGGTGGTGGTCATCGGCATCGCCGAGACCGTGCTGCTGCTCGCCGTCTCGGTGGCGATGTTCGACCTGGACCTGCCGCAGACCACCACCAAGTGGCTGACGTTCGCCTGGGTCTCCGTCCTCGGCGTCACCGCCTGCACGCTCTGCGGCATCGCCATCTCGTCGCTGGCCCGCACCGCCCGCAGCGGCTCGGCCGTGGTCACCCCGGTCGCTCTGGTGCTCCAGTTCATCTCCGGCGTGTTCTTCGTCTTCACCAGCCTGCCCACCTGGATGCAGCAGGTCGCGGCGATCTTCCCGCTCAAGTGGATGTGCCAGGGGCTGCGCTCGGTCTTCCTGCCGGACAGCTTCGGCGCCCGGGAGCCGGGCGGCTCGTTCGAGCTGGGCACCGTCGCGCTGGTGCTGGGCGCCTGGTGCGTCATCGGCCTGGTGCTCTGCCTGACCACGTTCCGCTGGACCACCAAGCGCGACGGCTGAGGTGTAAGGAAGGGCCCCCTCTTAGTGAGTGTTTGAGAAGTGGTGGGGTCGGGCGGCGTGTCGTGTTGAAGGTGAGGGAAGGCCCTCGGTAGGTCCGGTGGTGTCGAGCCAACC
>NZ_JBXUOV010000014.1:0-63915 GCF_057196585.1 Micromonospora sp. ATLC20 | reverse complement strand
CGCCTGGGCCGTGACCGCCGTACGCCGCCGCGACGCGTCCGACCGGTCGGACGGCGCCCGGGTCGTCGCCGCGCTGGCCGCTGCGGGTGACCACGTCGCCGCGGTCTGGCCGCTGGACACGTTCGTGGCGGTCAACCCGCTCGCCGGCCGGGAGCGGGTGCCGTTCGCGCGGGCCACCGCCGAGCTGCGGGCGCTCGGCGGCGCGCGGACCCACCTGCCGGCCGACGAGTACCGGCGGCGGCTGCGCGACGGCGAGATCGAGCCGGCCGACCTGACCGCGGTGCTCCCCCCGGCGACCTCGGTGCCGGTCACGCTTGGCCCACGGTCGATCACGGCCGCGGACCTCCAGGTCGCCGCACTGTCCCACCCGGTGCACGACGGACCGCCCCCGCCACCCGACCTGCTCGCCGTGGCGCGGCGCCGGCTCGCGGTGACCCGGCCCGCCGTCCCGGACGACCCGGACCCACTCACCCTGGCCGAGTTGCTCGACCGGGTCCTGGGTACCCGGATCGGCGCCGACGTCGACGAGCTGGTGGCCGGCTGGTGCGCGGCACACTGCGGCCGTCCGGCCGCCCGCTGGCCGGTTCCCGGCCCGGCCGACGAGAGCTGCTGGGCGCGCTGGCGGCGGATGGCCGGCGTCGACCGCGCGGGCGTCAGCGGCCTGCGGGCACTCGTCGCCGCGCTGCCCGCCGAGCCCGAGCGGGCAGTCGCCCTGCTCCTGCGCGCCCTCGGCGTGGCGCCGGCGGCCTGGCCGGCGTATCTCACCCGGTCCCTGCTCCGGCTGCCCGGCTGGGCCGGCTACGCCCGCTGGTCCCAGACGCGTCCCGGTGAGCGACCAGACCTGACCCCGCTGGACCTGCTCGCGGTCCGGCTCAGCTACGAGCTGGCGCTGGCCGGCACCGCCACCCACCGCCACCTCGGTGTCCCGCCGACCCTCGACGCGGTGAGGGCCGCGACGACGCCGGCTGCCGCGACCGTGCCGGCCGGGGTCGCCGTGGTGACCTCCACCGTCGGGGTCGCCGGGACCGCGCCGACGGCCGGGGTGCCGGCCGCGGACCTGCCGGCGGCTCTCGCCCGGCTGGTCGCGGCGCTCGGCGTCGACGCGCCGGCCCTGGCGCTGCTGCCCGAGGAGACGGTGGCGGTGGTGCGCGACGTGGTGGTCGAGCTGTCCCCGGCGCGGCAGGCCGAGGTGTGGCTCGCCGCCGCGGAGCACGCATACCGGCGTCGGCTGCGCAACCGGCTGGACCACGGGGCGCGGCCGCGCCCACGCCGCGCCGCCCGCGTCACCCCGCTCGCCCAGGCGGTGTTCTGCATCGACGTGCGCAGCGAGGGCCTGCGCCGGCACCTGGAGGCGGCCGGGCCGGTGGACACCTACGGCTTCGCCGGCTTCTTCGGCCTACCTGTGCGCACCGTGGCGGCCGATGCCGCCCGGGGCCGGGACCGCTGCCCGGTGCTCATGCGGCCGGTGGCCACCGTCGCGGAGACCGCCGGCGCCACGCGGGTACGCCGCCGGCGGGCCCGGCAGGCGTGGCGCCGGGCGTTCGCCTCGGCCAAGGCCGACCCGGTCGGCGCGTTCGCCTTCGTGGAGGTCGCCGGTGTGCTCGCCACCGCCGCCCTGGCGGTGCGCGCCGTGGCGCCGCTCCGGTTCGCGCCACCCGCCGACGACACCGCGCCGACGGTGGCCGACCTCGACGCCGCCCTGACCCTCGACGAGCAGGTCTACTACGCGGAGGCGACGCTGCGCACGGTCGGGCTGACGACCGGCTTCGCCCCGCTGGTGCTGCTCTGCGGGCACGGGGCCACCAGCACAAACAACCCCTACGCCGCCGCGCTCGACTGCGGCGCCTGCGGCGGCAACCGGGGTGGGGTCAGCGCCCGGCTGGTCGCCGGGCTGCTCAACCGGCCCGAGATCCGCGAGGCGCTGGTCGCCAGGGGGATTCACCTGCCCGCCGACACCCACGTCCTGGCCGGCGAGCACGACACCGTCACCGACGAGGTGCGCCTGTTCGATGTCGACACCGTCCCCGTCCGGCTGCGCCCGCACGTCGACGACCTGACGCGCCGGCTCGCCGAGGCGGGAGCGGGCCTGCGCGCGGAACGGGCCATTCGGCTGCCCGGCCGGCCGGGCCCCCGCCACCTGCCCGGCCGCGCGTCGGACTGGGCCCAGGTGCGGCCGGAGTGGGCGTTGGCCGGCAACGCCGCGTTCATCGCCGCGCCGCGCGAGCTGACCGCCGGGCGCGACCTCGGCTGCCGCACGTTCCTGCACTCCTACGACTGGACCGCGGACCCGGACGCGGTCGCGCTGGAGACGATCATGACGGGCCCGCTCGTCGTGGCGTCCTGGATCAACCTCCAGTACTACTTCTCCACGGTGGATCCGCACCGTCTCGGCGCCGGCACCAAGACCGTGCACACCGTCCTCGGCGACGCGCTCGGCGTCCTCTCCGGATCCGGTGGCGATCTGCGTGTCGGGCTGCCGCTGCAGTCCGTCGACGACGGGACACGGCCGGCGCACGACCCGCTGCGGCTGCTCGCCGTGGTCCACGCCCCGCACCACCTCGTCGACACCGTGCTCGGCCGCAACCCGGCCCTGCGTCAGCTGATCGACGGCGGCTGGATGTCCCTGACCGTCATCGACCCCCGTACCGGCGAATGGAGTGACCCGGCCGGATCCCGGCGCACCACGCCGCTCCCGGCCCCCGACCCAGAGAAGGAGTACAGCGGATGAACGAGCTCGGACTGACGCGCATGGTCAAGGTGGAGGTGGTGACCCGCGCCGACGACGTCGACGCGGTCCGGACGCTGCTGCACGCCTCCGGCGTGAGCGGTTGGACCAGCCTCAGCGGGGTCTCCGGCTTCGGCCACCACGGCACCCACGAGGGCCGGCTGCTCTTCAACGACCGGGCCGGACTCGTCATGGTGATCGCCGTGCTGCCGCTCGAGCGGGCCGAGCCGGTCGTCGTCGGCCTGCGCGACATCCTGGCCCACCGGCCCGGCGTCATGTTCGTCAGTGAGGCCTGGGTGAGCCGGCCCGAGTACTTCGGCGCCGATCGACCGGCGGGCCCGGTGACCTGAAGGGGGCGTGTCGCGTCCGGGCGGGGTGGCGACCGCCGGCCACCCCGCCCCGCCGTGGCGGCCGGACTCGGCCGAGGAGGCCCGCGGGCAGGTCCGGTCGTCCGCCGCTGTACGCACCCGGCCGCCGCCCGCATCCCAGCTGGTGCGCTCGTTCACGCGCGCGGCGGGTCCAGGAAGCGTTGCGCCAGGTCGGCGAGGGTGCCGGCGGTGTGGTCGACGGGCGCGGTCGGCAGCACGATGTGGCTGACGACCAGTCGTGCGAGGGATTCGGCGCCGACGGTGACATCATCGGGCGGCACCCGGGGCAGGTGCGTGTCCGCCCACTCCCTCAGCACCGTGACGGCGGCGGCCAGGGCCACGTCGGCGCGGGTGGTCAGGTAGGGGAGCAGGGCGTCGGTGCCTCGGGCACTGTTGAGGACGGCTTTGACCAGCGGATCGGTCCCGGCCTGCGTCAACACGAACGTGACCGCGGCATGGACGGCGGCTCGCACGTCGCTGCCGTGGGCGGACAACGCCTCCCGCACACCGTCCATGAACCGGTCGATCTCGCGGTGGGCGATGGCTTCGCCCAGTCCGGCCTTGTTGGTGAACTCGTTGTAGAGCGTCTGTCTGCTCACGCCCACGCGGGCCGCCACGTCGGCCATTCGTACCGCGTCCCAGCCGCTGTCGATCGCCAGGTCGCGGCCGGCCGTGATGACCGCGTCACGCAGGTGCCGGCGGGCGGTGTGGCGATAAGGCGGAGGGGCGGCCATGGTGCGCCGAGTCTATCGACTGGACACACCCGCCTTCGGTGTCCACTGAATTGACGCAGCGACGGATATTGTCAAGCGTGGTTATCCGTGTGACAGTCGACGCAGCGCTCGACACTCCGGAGGCGGTACATGCAGACCTCGACCGATGCTCCAGCAGTCGCCGCCGGTTGGCGTGACGGCAAGAAGCACCTGTGGCCACTGGCTCTCCTCGTGCCGGTGCTGCCGTTTCTGGCGTACGCGTGGTGGAGGGCCGGCGCCGGACCCGCTGCCTGGTGGCTCACCCCGGCGGTGGTCTTCGGACTCATTCCGATCATCGACGTGCTGCTCGGTGACGACGGAGAGAACCCGCCCGACGACATCGCCCGGCGGTTGCAGGAGGTCCTTTACTACCGCTGGATCACGTTCCTGTTCCTGCCGGTGCAGTACGCCGCCCTGCTGCTCGGAGCATGGGTCTGGACGCGTGGCGGCCTCGGTGTCGCCGGCGCCGCCGGCCTGGTCGCCACCATCGGGATCGTCAACGGACTGGCCATCAACACCGCACACGAGCTCGGCCACAAGCGCGAGACGGTCGAGCGGTGGTTGTCGAAGATCGCGCTCGCGCCGACCGGGTACGGCCACTTCTACGTCGAGCACAACCGCGGACACCATGTCCGTGTCGCCACACCGGAGGACCCGGCCAGCGCCAGGCTGGGGGAGAGCTTCTACTCGTTCTGGCCACGTACGGTCTGGGGCAGCCTCATCTCGGCGTGGCGGCTGGAGACCGGCCGCTTCCGGCTGCGCCACAGGAGCCCGTGGACGCTGCGTAACAACCTGCTCAACGCCGGGCTCATGACCGTCGTACTCTTCGCCCTGCTGATCGCGGTGTTCGGGTGGCGGCTCGTGCCCTTCCTGTTCCTGCAGGCGATCGTCGGCTTCTCGCTGCTGGAAGCGGTCAACTATCTCGAGCACTACGGATTGTGCCGCCGGCGCACCGCCACCGGCCGCTTCGAGAAGGTCGACCCACGGCACAGCTGGAACAGTGACCGCGTCGTCACCAACGTGTTCCTCTTCCAGCTGCAACGCCACAGCGACCACCATGCCAACCCGCTGCGCCGCTACCAGACGCTGCGCAGCTTCGACGTCTCGCCGCGACTGCCCGGAGGCTACGCCTCGATGGTGTTGCTCGCTCTCGTCCCGCCGCTGTGGTACCGGGTGATGAACCCACGGGTTCTGGCGCACTACGGCGGCGACCTGAACCTCGCCAATCGCCACCCCCGCGCCGAGGCCCGGCTGCGTCGCCGCTACGGCCGGCCCGCCGCGGACACCACAGCGGTTCCCGCCGCCTGACCCGGCCCGGGACGTGTGGGGCTGACGGCACCTCTCTGTGTCAAGGCGTAGGATCTCTGTTCCTGCACGGAACGGGGCCGTGCCCGGCCGATCGCGCCGCTTCGGCCTCGCCGGGCGCCGCGGCGTCCGGGACGAAGGGTGGACACCCCGGATGCACCAGCGGATCCTGCTGCGAGCCCGCAAGGGCCCGTTCGACGTCGTCACCGCCGAGGAGACCTACGAGCGGGACTGGATCGGCAAGAACAGCGGCAACCTGGTCTTCAGCCACGCCGCGCACAAGCTGCTGGCCACCTCGACGGCGGAGATCACCCCGTCGCGGTTCCGGGCGGACCCGCGCGACGCCGACGAGATCAACGAGAAGTACGACGTCTTCGTGATCCCGCTGGCGAACGCGTTCCGCCACGACTACGCGAACCGGTTGACGTCGATGGCCCGGCTGATCGAGCGGCTCAAGATCCCGGTGGTGGTGCTCGGGGTCGGGGCGCAGACCGACGTGGACGGCGGCCTGGAGTCCCTGCGCCCGATCGACGAGCCGGTGAAGGCGTTCTGCCGGGCGGTGCTGGACCGGTCGCACAGCATCGGCGTACGCGGCGAGATCAGCGAGAGCTACCTGCGTGCGCTGGGCTTCTCCGCCGTCGAGCAGATCGGCTGCCCGTCGATGTTCCTGCACGGCGACAGCCTGCGGGTCGAGAAGGCGAAGGCGACCCTGGACGCCGATGACCGGCTCGCGTTCGTCATCTCGCCCTACGTCCGCGCGTTGGCCCCGCTCGTCCGCCACCACCACCAGCGCTACCCGAACCTGCGCTACATCGCGCAGGGCCTGTACACCCTGGGCACCCTGCTCTACGGCGACGCACCGAACTTGCGCGGCAAGACCGACGACATGCCGATCCACACCTCACATCCGCTCTTCGTCGAGGACAAGGTGCGGATGTTCATGGACCCGTGGCCCTGGATGGAGTATCTCGCCGGATTCGACTTCGCCTTCGGCACCAGGATCCACGGCACCATCACGGCGCTGATCTCCGGCACTCCCGGGTATCTCCTCGCACACGACTCGCGCACCCTGGAACTGGCCCGCTACTTCGACATCCCGCACCGGTTGATGCGCGACGTGCCGGCCGACGTCGACGCCGCCCAGCTCTACGAGGAAGCCGACTACACGGCCCTGAACGAGGGCCACAAGGAGCGGTTCGCGCGGATCACCGCGTTCCTCGCCAGGCACGACCTCGGCCTGTCGTTCGCCGACGGGGACAGCGCCACCCGCTTCGACGAGCAGGTCCGCCGAACCGTCTACCCGCCGGCGGTCCGGCCGGCCTCCGCCTACACCGCCGAGGAACTGCTGGCGCGCATGCAGTGGCTGCGGGACGAGAACCAGGCGCTGCAGCAGAAGCTCAAGGCACGCCGCGCGCAGCCACTGCGCGAGCAGGTCAAGCAGGCGGTGGGCGGCCGGGTCCGCCGGATGCTGTCGCGCTGACCGTCGTACGCCTGCGCAGGCTTCGCCGGCCGCGAATCGCGAGAACCCTTCTTATTCCCATCGACCGGCATTACGCTCTGGGCCAGCCCTGAGGTGCATCACATCGGAGGTTCCTATGAGGACGATGACCATCCGTCGCACGACTGCACTCCGTCTGGTGTCCGGCGCACGCCGGCTGTGGATCGAGTGGTGCTGGTAACTGCCGGCCCGGCGGGCGCTCCCGGGCGCCCGCCCCTGCGGCGCCGGGCCCTGCGGTGACGGACGGCGCGGAGCGCTACGACTGCCACCGCGAGCACGGACCGTACGCCGGGGTCTCGGCCTTCCTCGGTCGCGTCGCCGCCGACCGGCCCCGCCTGGCGGCCCGGCACGCGGTCGAACTGCACGCGATCGTTCCCCGGCTCGATCCGGCGGCCCGGCCGGCCGCCGAGGAGGAGCCGATCCGCTTCCACCCGGCCCGTCGTACCGCCTGTCTGGCCTACGGCGCGGCGGAGCTGGTGGCAGCCTGGGCCGGCACGCTCCGGCGGCCCGTGACCGTCCGGTTCGATCACGTCGCCAGCGCCGACGAGACGACGGCCGAACTGCTGGGCGCGCTGGCCCGCCGGCTCGGGCCTTCCCCGGTGCGCCTCGACCTGCGCGACGACGGTGCCCCCGACCCGGCGCCCGACGAGCGCACCCCGCAGGCGTTGCGGCGGGCCCTGGGCGACAGCCTGGCCAGCGGCTACTACCACCACGCGGCCCGGGTCGCCCGGCGCGGGCGGGCGGCGGTCACCCCCGACGGCGACCTGCGGCACTGGTGGGCGTTCACCACCGGCCTGGCCACCGCCCTGGCGGCCCTGAACCGGGCCGCCGAGGCGCTCGACCTCTACGACGAGGCGCGGGCCGCCACCGACGATCCGAAGATCACGATGTCGGCGGCGTACGCCACCGCCATGCTGCACGCCCGGCACCTGCCGGCGGCCGACCAGGACCCGGCGCTGGCCCGGCAGTGGCTGGAGCGGGCGCTGTACCTCGCCACCGAGCTGGCCGACCCACGCCAGCGGCTGTTGTCGACGGTCTTCTACGAGCAGGGCCTGGCGCTGCTGGACAGCCGGGCGGGCCGGCCCGACCGGGCGCTGCGGCTCGTGGACGACGGGCTGGCCCGGCTGACGGCCGCGCTCGGTCCCGGTGAACGCCCGCAGGACCTGGCCCGGCTGCGCCACAACCGGGCGCAGGTGTACCTCGCGCTGGGCGACCCGGCGCGGGCGCTGGCCGACCTGGACACCGTGATCGCCCACGACCCCGGCAACTGCGAGTACTACGTGGACCGCGCCGCCCTTTACCGGGCGGCGGGCCGGACCCGAGCCGCGATCAGGGACTACGACGCCGCCATCCGGCTGGGACCGCACCTGCCCGAGGCGTACTACAACCGGGCCGCGCTCCAGCAGGAGCGGGGCCGCCCCGAGCGGGCGCGCGCCGACCTGGAGCGGGTGCTCGCCATCGAACCGGGGCACCTCGACGCCCGGATCGCCCTGGTCAACCTGCACGTGGAGCGCGGCGCGCTGGACGCCGCCGAGGCGGGCGCGCGGGCCGGGCTGGCCGGCGCTCCGCAGGAGCCCGCGCTGCTGTGCACCCTGGGCCTGGTCCTCGCCGAGCGTGGCCGGGCCGCCGAGGCCGACGAACTGCTCACCCGGGCCCTGAGCGGTGACCCCGAGCTGGTGGAGGCGTGGACGAATCGGGCCGCCGCCCGGTTCGAGCGCGGCGACGTGGCCGCCGCGCTCGCCGACCTGGACCGGGCGGTGGCGCTGTCGGAGGCTCCCGTGCCGCGCTACAACCGGGGTACGGCCCTGGCCCGGCTGGGCCGGTGGGACGAGGCGGCCCGCGACTTCGCCCGGGCGCTCGCCCAGCCCGGCCTGGACCGGGCCCTACGGCGGGATCTGCGGGCGGAACTCGCCCGGTGCCGCCGGGCGCTGGCCGTCTGACCCGGCCCGGCCGGGGAGCCGGCGCTCGTCGTGCGCCGGCCCCGGTCCGGGGAAGGGGAGTGGGCTCAGCAGCCCTGGCGGCGGCTGTAGATCTGGTGGCGCTGACCGGCCCATCCGATGTAGCCGACCGCCTCGACGCAGTAGTTCGCCGTGCCGGTGACGGCGACCGGGCCGGCGTAATAGCTGAAGTCACCGGAATTGGTGTCCGCGCCGCCCGACCGGGTGCAGTGCGCGCCCTCGCCCGACCGCTCCGCGCAGCGGTAGATCTGCACGAAGGTCGGCGCCGACTTCCCGTACGCCGCGCCGCGGTGGTAGAAGCAGGCGCTGTTGGTGCCGCCGTTGCTGCTGTTGTAGTAGATCACCAGTTCACCGAGCCCGGACGACTGCACCTGGCTGTAGGTGATGGTCCCCGAGCAGGAGCCGGCCGCGTGGGCGGCGGGGGCGCCGACAGTCAGGCCGGCCGCGACGGTCACCAGCGCGGTCAGCGCCGAAAGCATGCGTCTCATGAACTACCCAATCCACAGTCGACTGTTCCGGAGTGGATCTTAATCAACCGGTGACCTTCACGGTGGCCCCAATCCATAGGCAACCACCTATTGACAAACAATATTAACAATTGGACCCTGCCGAGAGAGCGCTCTCCCGTCCCCCTGTCTCCAGCGAGGTGTCGCCATGCGTCTCCGAAGAAGGCTGCTCGCCGCCGCGTCCGCCCTGCTCGCCGGGCTCACCGGCGCCGTCGTCGCCACGCCCGCCCAGGCGGTCGGACCGGCGTTGCTACCGGTCACCGTCACCAACACCACCGGCCGCAGCGACCCGGTCTACCTCTACGTCATCGGCGTCCAGCTGTCCTCCGGCCGGCTCGGCTACGTCACCTCCGGCGGTGCCTTCGTGCCGTGGACCGGCGGGCAGATCCCGCCGTCACCCGCGCCGGACGTCTCCATACCGGGCCCCGGCAACGGCGGCAGCACCACGATCCAGTTCCCCCGCGGCTTCTCCGGCCGGGCCTACTTCTCCCTCGGGCAGAAGCTGACGTTCTTCCTCACCCCGGACGGACTGGTGCAGCCCGCGCCCTGGGCGGCCGGTGACGCGAACCGCGACATCCTGTTCGACTGGAGCGAGTTCACCTACAACGACTCCGGGCTGTGGCTCAACAGCTCCCAGGTCGACATGTTCGCCATCCCGCACGCGGTCACCGTGACCGGCGCCAACGGCGTCACCAAGCGCACCGGCGACGTGGTGGCCAACGGACGCAACGCGGTCATCGACGGGATCCGGGCGCAGCCGGGCTGGGCCGGCACCGTCCACACCCGCTCCGACGGGACCGTGCTGCGCGTCCTGGCTCCGGGCAAGGCGGCCGGGGCCGGTCTGCTCAGCACCACGTACCTGGACTCGTACATCGCGTCCGCGTGGAACGCGTACACCACGAAGACCCTGACCGTGGCGCCCTTCGCCGACCAGCCGGCCATCCGGTACTACGGCCGTACCTCGGGCAACACCATGACCTTCACCAACGGCAGCGGCCAGGTCGTCGCCTCCTTCAACCGGCCCTCCTCGGCCAGCGTCTGGGGCTGCGACGGCGACCTGCCCGCGCCGAACGACCAGGTGGTCGGCCCGATCTCGCGTACGCTCTGCGCCGCCCTCAACCGCGGCACACTCGGCACCATCGACACCCAGCCCAGCACGAACGCCGCCGACTTCTACCGCAGCAACCCCACCAACCAGTACGCCCGACTGATCCACGCCAACATGACCGACGGCCGGGCGTACGCGTTCGCCTTCGACGACGTCGGCGGATTCGAGTCGCTGGTGCACGACGGCGACCCCCGTTCGGCCGGACTGATCCTCAGCCCGTTCACCGGCGGTGGCGGCGGCACCCCGGCCACCGGGGTGCCAGTGGTCAGCAACTGGAACAACAAGTGCATCGACGTGCCGAGCTCCAACTTCGTCGACCGCGCGCCGCTGCAGATGTGGAACTGCAACAACACCAACGCGCAGAAGTGGACGTTCAGCGGCACGGCGCTCAAGAGCCAGAACAACAAGTGCATGGACATCGACGCCGGGTCCACCGCGAACGGGGCGACGGTGCAGCTCTACACCTGCAACGGCACCGGCGCGCAGCAGTTCACCCTGAACGCGGCCGGAGACCTGGTCAACCTCCAGGCTGGCAAGTGCGTCGACATCAAGGACTGGAACGGCAACGACGGCGCGAGGCTCCAGCTCTGGGACTGCGGGGGCACGGCCAACCAGAAGTGGCGCAAGGGCTGACCGGCCCTGCGACGGGGGCGGGGGCCGACCGCGAGTCGCTCCCGCCACCCGCCAGCGCGACGGACGACGCGCGTCAAGCACCGGGCGAGCCGGCGGAGGCCGTTGTCCCAACGGGACGCCGGCCTCCGCGACCGGGCTTGGGCCCCGCGACGGCTCGCCGTCCCGCAGGACGGACGCGCCGACCACGTCGGCTCACCGCCCCATACGATAGACAACGGTGCTGGTTCGCCGCGCCCGTGACGGGTATGGCGTCGTAAGAGGGAACCCGGTGTGAGTCCGGGACTGCCCCGCAGCGGTGAGTGGGAACGACAGCCGTCATCGAAGCACTGGACCGTGAGGTCTGGGAAGCGACGGCCAGTAGGTGACCGGGTGGATCCGGTCGCGCCCGCGAGTCCGAAGACCTGCCCGCACCGCGCGCACCGTCCGGTGTGCGCCGCCGACGGTCGCTCGGGACGGCCGGTGCGGAAGCCGGTACGCCGCCTGTACCCCTTCCCTCCCCGCCCCGATCGGCCTCGTGTGCTTCGAGGGAAGGGATCTCCATGAGTACCGCATTCGGTCAGAGCACCGTGCTGGGCTATCCGCGTATCGGGGGCAACCGGCAACTCAAGAAGGCCGTCGAGGCCTACTGGGCGGGCCGGATCGACGCCGAGGAGTTGGCGGCGACCTCTGCCGCGCTACGGGCGAAGGTCTGGCGGACGCTGCGCGACGCGCGCCTGGACGCGATCCCGTCCAACACGTTCTCCTACTATGACCACGTGCTGGACACGGCCGTCGCCGTCGGCGCGATCCCGCACCGGTTCGCCCGTCTCGGCCTCGGCGATCTCGGCACCTACTTCGCCATGGCCCGGGGCGTCGATGCCGAGCCGGCGCTCGAACTGACGAAGTGGTTCGACACCAACTACCACTATCTGGTTCCCGAGATCGGCTCCGACACCGCCTTCGCGGCGAATCCCGACAAGGCGCTGCGCGAGTACCGTGAGGCCCGCGAGCTGGGAATCGACAGCCGGCCGGTGCTGGTCGGGCCGGCCACATTCCTGCTGCTGGCCAAGCCCACCGAGGCGCGCGGCGAACCGTTCGACCGGTTGACCGACCTGGTCGACGTGTACGCCGACATCCTGCGATCCCTCGCCGCGGCGGGCGTGCGATGGGTGCAGCTGGATGAACCCGCCTACGTCGCCGACCGGAGCGCCGCCGAGATCGACGCGCTGCGGGAGGCGTACACCCGGCTCGGCGCGGTGGAACAGCGGCCGGCGATCTTCGTCGCCACCTATTTCGGCGAGCTCGGTGACGCGCTGCCCGCCCTGCTCGACACGCCGGTCGAAGCGGTCGGCGTGGATCTGGTGGCCGGGCCCGGCAACCTGCGGCGGCTGGCCGGTGCGGGACCGCTGCGCGGCAAGACGATCGTGGCCGGCCTCGTCGACGGCCGCAACGTCTGGCGTACCGACCTGCGCGCCGCCGTGGCGGCTGGTGCCGCCGTCACCGCCCTCGCCGACCACGTCGCCGTGTCCACCTCGTGCTCGCTGCTGCACGTGCCGGAGGACCTGTCCGCCGAGGCCGCTCTCGACCCGGCGTTGGTTCAGCGGCTCGCCTTCGCCCGGCAGAAGGTCGATGAGGTCGTTCGGCTCGGCCGCGCGCTGCGCAACGGCACCACGTCCCTGCCCGAGCCGCTGCCGCCCACCCCCGCCGCATGGCGCGACGACACCGTACGCGGCCGGCTCGCCGCACTGCGCGCCACAGATCGGCAGCGCGGCGCGTACCCGGAGCGAGCGGCGGCACAGCAGGCCCGGCTGAATCTGCCGCCCTTGCCGACCACGACCATCGGATCGTTCCCGCAGACCGACGAGCTGCGCCGCGCGCGTGCCGAGCATCGAGCCGGCCGCCTCGACGACACCGCCTACACCCGGCGTATGCGCGCCGAGGTCGAGCACGTCGTCCGGCTTCAGGAGCGGCTGGGTCTGGACGTGCTCGTGCACGGCGAGCCGGAACGAAACGACATGGTCCAGTACTTCGGCGAGCAGCTGGACGGGTTCGCCGCCACCGAACACGGCTGGGTCCAGTCCTACGGCTCCCGATACGTGCGTCCGCCCGTCATCTACGGCGACGTGGCACGCAGGGCGCCGATGACCGTCAACTGGTCCACCTACGCGCAGTCGCTGACCGACCGGCCGGTCAAGGGCATGCTCACCGGCCCGGTCACGATCCTGGCCTGGTCGTTCGTCCGCAGCGACCAGCCACTGGCAGACACCGCGGACCAGGTCGCGCTCGCGCTGCGCGACGAGTGCCGTGATCTCGAGGCAGCCGGTGTCCGGGTCATCCAGGTCGACGAGCCGGCGCTGCGTGAGACGCTGCCACTGCGCAGGGCGGACCAGAAGGCGTACCTGGACTGGGCAGTCGGGGCGTTCCGCCTGGCCACCTGCGGAGTCGCCGACGACACCCAGATCCACACCCACCTGTGCTACTCGGAGTTCGGGGAGGTGATCACGTCCATCGACGCCCTCGACGCCGACGTCACAAGCATCGAGGCATCCCGCTCCCGGATGGAGGTCCTCGACGACCTCGCCGCGATCGGATACCGCCGGGGTGTGGGGCCCGGCGTCTGGGACATCCACTCACCCCGGGTGCCGTCCCACGACGAGGTCGTCGGCGCGCTGCGCCGGGCCGTGGCCGCGGTGCCGGCCGAGCGGCTGTGGGTGAACCCCGACTGCGGCCTCAAGACGCGCGGCTATCCCGAGGTCGAGGCGTCCCTCCAGCACCTGGTCGCCGCCGCGGTCGAGCTGCGCGGACGCTGAGTCGGCGGGCCGGGCGGAACGCCGCGCCGTTCCGCCCGGCCCGGACCCGGTTCAGCCCTTGACAGACCGTGCCCCGAGCGCCGAGGCTGCATGAAGTGATGTGTGTCGATGTGCGGGGGGCATGATGCGACGCAGGATCTTCGCGCTGGCTACAGCCGCCGCGGTCGTCGTCGGCGGGGCCACGACGATGGTGCTGCGGCCGGCCTACGCCGCGACGGCATGCACGGTGGACTACACGATCACCCGGGAGTGGTCCAGCGGCTTCTGGGCCGAGCTCACCGTCACCAACCTGGGCTCTCCCGTCACCGACTGGTGGCTGCGGTTCCGGCAGGCGGGCGGTCAAACGATCACCATGGGCCTCGATCGGCTGCCGGACGGATACACGCTCGGCAGTGGCGAGATGTACCCGATGACCACGCTCCGTCCGCCGGCAGGCTCCACGCTGCCGACCGGCGCCTCGGTGACTGTGCGGTTCGGCGGCAACTACCAGGGTGCCGACCCCGAACCGACCGACTGGGTGTTGAACGGCCAGTCGTGCGACGCGGACGTCGCCGACCCGACCGGCTCGTCGCCGCCGCCGGCCTCGGGGAGCCCGCGGCCCAGCCCACTGCCTGGCGGGCCGTCGGTGGCGCTCACCTCGCCCCTGCCCAACGACTTCTTCGCCGCGCCGGGCGTCATCCCGATCCGTGCGGAGGCCGCGGCGGCGCCCGGCCGGCGAATCGAGCGGGTCGAGTTCCGCGAGCGCGGCACGCTGCTCGCCGTGGACACCACCGCGCCGTACGCGTTCGACTGGCGTGGCGTGCCGCCGAACAGCGGCACCCGGCTCACCGCCACCGCCTACGACAGCAGCGGCGCCCAGGCCACCGCCGAGGTCCGCGGCATCCGGGTACTCCCGCCGCAGGCACCCGGCGCCGCACCCGCGCTGAAGGCGTTCGGCAACCGCATCCTCACCGTCACCGCGGATCCGAGGCCGTACCGGCCACGCGGAATCATCCGGTCGGCCGCGCCCGGCGAGTGCGCATGGGGACCGATCCGCTGGGACGGCCCGGTCGACGACGCGTCAGTGGGCGCGCTGCGGGCCCGCGGCGTCAACGCGGTGCGGGTCGTGCTGAGCGACGCCTGCTACGTCTACACCGGCAGCCCCACGGACAGGCAGAACCGGGTCGGCTACCTCGACGAGGCGGCCCGGTACGTCGACCGGCTCGTCCGGGCCGGCATCACACCCGTCGTGTCGCTGCGCCAGAGCGACATCCTCGTCACCCGCTCCTTCTGGAACGCGGCGGCGGAGGTGTTCGGCGACGACAACGCGGTGGTCTTCGACGCCTCGCCGTACGACTTCCCGGCGGCCGGCGGAACCGACCCCGCGGCGGTCTGGACCTGCTGGCGCGACGGCGGCCCCGCGTGCCTGGGCACCGGCCTGCCGGCCTTCGGCGTGCAGGAGCAGATCCGCCTGCTTCGCGTCCACGGCTCGTTCAACCTGGTCCTCGCCGCCGGGATCGACGGCGGCAACGACCTGCGGCGGTGGCTGGAATACCGCCCGGCCGACCCGGACGGCCGCAGCGTGGCCGCCGCCTGGCGCGTCGACGACCGCTCGGCCTGCGCCACGCCGGCCTGCTGGCAGTCCACCCTGCTCCCGGTCGCCGCCCAGGTACCGCTGATCGCCACCGACGTCAGCGCCGGCCCGGGAGCGCCGACGTTCGTGCCGCGGACGGTCACCTGGCTCGATCGGCACGGCATCGGCCACCTGCGCCGGTGACCGGCCTCATCGGCAGTCGGTGAGCTGGTCAGACCGTCGTACGCGACCACTGCTGGTTGGCGCCGGTGTTGCACGTGTACTGCTTGAGGACCACACCGTCAGCTGTCGATGCGGCCGGTACGTCCACGCACTTGCCGCTGTGCCGTGCCCGGAGCTGGAAGTAGCTGCCGCCTGTGACCATCTGGAACTGCTGGTTGGTGCCGCTGCCACAGGTGTACTGGATCAGTTCGGCGCCGTCGGCGGTGGACGCGCTCACCACGTCGAGGCACTTCCCGCTGTTGCGGGAGATGAGTCGCCAGTAGCCGCTGCCGGCGTCCTGGAACTGCCACTGCTGCCACGCATTGCCGTTGTACGTGTACTGGCCGACGCGCGCGCCGTTGTCGGTGTTCGGTTGCTGGACGTCCATGGCCTTGCCGCTGTGTCGCACGGTGATCCGGTAGAACGTGCCAGTCGGCGGGGGCGTCGTGGGGCCACCCCCGATGGTGTCGCCCCACGCGTACCGGATCTGGTCGGCGCCGGAGTTGTTGCGGACGGTCAGGTTGAGGTCGGTGCCGCTACCGCTGAGCGAGTACATCGAGTACCAGTCGTAGCCGATGGTGCCGGGCTTGCCGCCGAGCGCGGGCCAGTAGGTGCCGCCCATCCGGTTGTCGCGCATGACCTGGGCCATGGCGCGGATGTGGCGCACGAAGTTGTCGGTGCTGTTCGCGTCGGCGTAGTTGCGGCCGTCGTTCATGGGGGCGCCGAACTCGGTGGCGACCGCCCGCGACGCGCAGTTGCCGAGGCGGGTCTGGATGTGGCTCCGGAAGGCGTCGTAGGTCATCTCGCCGTAGAAGAAGGCGTAGTGGTGGAACGACAGCAGCGTCGAGGCGAACCGTGTGTCGTTGCAGATGTCCCGCAGGTCCTGACTGAACCCGGTGCCCCCGATCAGCACCCGGCTGGGCACCGCCGAGTAGTGGTAGCTGAGCCAGTCGGCCGCGACGTTGCGCCACTCCGTCGAGCTGTAACCGTGGGGCTCGTTCATCGGCTCGAAGTAGACGTTGGGGTTCGAGCCGTACGTGTTTGTCACAGTGGACCACATCGTGTTCCACGCGGCGAGGTTCGTGATCCTGCCGCCGGAGGCGGCACCGTCCTCCCAGTAGGCGAGGATGACCTTGAACCCGCGGGCGGTGGCGGCGTCGATGGCGCCTCGGTAGGCCTCCCACCACGCCGTCCCTACCGTGTGGGTGTTGATGGGCAGCCGGACGGTGTTGACCCCCATGGTGGAGGCCATGTCGTCATAGAGGGCGTTGGCCTTGACCCGCACCGTCGCGTTGCTGTCGGAGGAGCTCAGGCCCCTGCACGACGAGGGGACCGGTGCTGAAGTTGTCACCCAGCACGGCCCAGTTCATGCCTCGGAACTGGTTCGTGGCGGCGATGGCCGGCGACGAGATGACGACGCCGCCGGCCATTGCCGTCGTCGCGGCCACCAGCGCGATCAGCAGCCGGCGAAACGACCGGGCGCTCCGCGACCACCTGGTCCGCGTCAAGAAGTGGTGAGTCACCGATCTGGCCTCTCTGGGTTCGGACATCAGGCTGATCGTTAGCGCTAACATCGCTGAATCGCACTCAAGCCAGGACTTCGCGGTCTTGGCGTCGTCGACGTTGCAATCCGGGCAGCTCCGGCGCGTAATGGTGAGGCGGGCGGATGTGCTCTGGTTGTGACGTGCGTGTTGCGGACAAGTGTTAGCGGTCTCATCTGGAGAGTCAAGGCATCGACCAAGGTCGTTCAATCGGGCACCGGCCCACCGGCCTCCGCCGGGGGCAGAGAACAGGCACGCAGGACGGTGCCCGGCACTAGATTGAGGCGGTGAGCCGGGGCGAACCATCGGTGGAGGCCGGTCCGTCGGGCGAGGACCTGACGGCAACGCTGCTGGCTGCGGCGCGTGCGGGCGACGGCGCGGCCTTCAGTCGTCTGGTCGCGCCGCTGCGGGACGAGCTGCGTGCGCACTGCTACCGGATGCTCGGTTCCTTCCACGACGCGGAGGACGCGGTCCAGGACACCATGGACCGGGCGTGGCGGGCTGTCGACCGGTTCGAGGGGCATTCGATCCGGCCATGGCTCTACCGGATCGCCACCAACCGGGCGCTGTCTCTCCTCCACTCGCGCGGGCGGCGTGAACTGCCCACCGATTTCACCGCCCAGGGCGTGCCCCGGGCCGAGGTGAGCTGGCTCGAACCGTACCCGGACCGCCTCGCGGCCCCGTCCGTTCAGCCGGACCCGGAGGCCCACGTGATCGCGAGGGAGGCCATGGAACTCGCGTTCGTCGCCGCGTTGCAGCATCTGCCACCGCGACAACGTGCCGTTCTGCTGCTGCGCGACGTTCTCGGGTACTCCGCCGAGGAGACCGCCGCGATGCTGGTCTCCACCGTCGCCGCGGTCAACAGCGCGATGCAGCGCGCCCGCCGGATCGTCGCCGGGCTGACGCCGCCGGACAGTCAGCAGCGGATCCTCGCCGACCTGGGCGACGCGGGGCAGCGGGAGGTGGCCAGGCGGTACGCCGAGGCGTGGGAGTCCGGCGACGTCGAGACGATCGTGGCGATGCTGACGGAGGACGCGCGGTACTCGATGCCGCCGCTGACCATCTGGTACGAGGGCCATGCGCAGATCCGCGGTTTCCTGGCTGAGGTGACCGCGGGGCGAAGGTGGCGGTTCCGGCCGGCGAGCGCCAACGGGCAGCTCGCTTTCGGGACGTACCTGTGGGACGACTCGGCTGCCGCCTACCTGCCGGCGGGGCTGGACCTGCTCGTGCTGCGGGGGCGCCGGGTGGCCGAGGTCGTCTCGTTCCTCGACGCGCGCCTGCCCGCCTTCGACCTGCCGGATCGGCTGCCGGAAAGTTCGCGCGGACGCGATGAGTTCGCGGTCCGGTCGGGGTTGTAGTCCTGACGGGTTTCACCAGCCACGAAGGGCAGAGCCGACATGCCGAGCAACGAAGAACAGATCCGCGCCCTGGTCGAGCGCTGGGCCGCCGCGGTTCACGACGGGAACCTCGCCGGCGTCCTGGCCGACCATGCCGAGGACCTGGTGATGTTCGACGTGCCGCCGCCGTACGAGGGCGTACGCGGGCTGGACGCCTACCGGGAGATCTGGCCGCCCTTCTTCAGGTGGCAGGCACAGGGCGCGTCGTTCGAGGTCGAGTCGCTGGACGTCGTCGCAGGCGAGGACGTGGCCTTCGCGTACGCGCTCGTGCGCTGCGGCACGGCGGCCGACTTCGCCGCACGTCCGGCGAACCGCCTGCGGGTGACGTTCGGCCTGCGGAGGCGGGAGGGCCGGTGGGTCGTCACCCACGAACACCACTCCTTCCCGCTCGCCGATCCCGCCGCCGAGGCGGCTCCGGACGCGGCCGTCGCCGAGGCGGAGGTACGCGGGCTCCACCGGCGCTGGTTCGACGGCACCGCGGCCAAGGATCTCGATGCCCTGATGGAGGCCGTCGCCGACGACGTGGTCTCGTACGAGCACGACCAGCCGCTGCGACACGTCGGCGTGAACGCGGTCCGCGAGATCTGCGCGGCGGGCCTGGCGGCGTCGGGTGACGGATCAGTCGCCTGGGACGTGCCCGACCTGACGATCGTGGTCGACGGCGACCTCGCCGTCGCGTGGGGCCTCAACCACGTCTCGGTACGCCCGAACGGTGGTCCGTCGATCGAGAGCTGGTCCCGGGGCACCCGGGTCTTCCAGCGACGCGACGGGGCCTGGCTGATGACACACCAGCACCTCTCCTACCCGTACGACCCCTCGACCGGGACGGCGCGGACGGATCTGCGCCCGTAGCGGCGCGAGCACGACGTCGCACACCGAGTCGTCCATCGACGTTCATCCAACAGATCGGCGCGCGTAAGCTCCGCACGGTCGGATCTGGGGAACCTACCGAGGAGGTTCCATGGATCGTCGAACGATGTTGCGGGCCACTGTTGTCGGTGCGGGCGCTGTCGCCCTGCCGTTCACGGCATGGTCGGCCGCGTACGGAGCCCCGGCGCAGAACGCGGCGGGCCCCTACGGTGGGCTCCAGCCCGCCGACGCCAACGGCATCCAGTTGCCGGCCGGCTTCACCAGCTCGATCGTCGCGCGATCCCGTCGGACGGTGCCGGGGACGTCGTACACCTGGCACGACGCTCCGGACGGTGGCGCCGTGTTCCCGAACGGCACCGGCTGGATCTACGTGTCGAACTCGGAGGTGTCAGCCGGGGCGGGCGGCGGTGCCTCACGCCTCGTCTTCGACTCCAGCGGTGCCGTGATCGGGGCGTCGCGGATCCTCGCCGGCACCGACAACAACTGCGCCGGCGGGAAGACACCGTGGAACACCTGGCTCTCCTGCGAGGAGGTGTCCCTGGGCCGGGTCTTCGAGACGTACCCTCTCGGCGGGACCGCCGTGGCGCGTCCCGCGATGGGCCGGTTCAAGCACGAGGCGGCCGCGGCCGACCCGGTCCGCCGGGTCGTCTACCTGACCGAGGACGAGACCGACGGCAAGTTCTACCGGTTCGTGCCGACCAGCTGGGGCGACCTGTCCGCCGGAACCCTCCAGGTCTTCCGCGCCGGTACGGCGACCTCCGGCACGTTCACCTGGGCCACGGTGCCCGACCCGGACGGCTCGCCCACCCCGACCCGGCGGCAGGTGTCCGGCGCGAAGACGTTCAACGGCGGCGAGGGCTGTCACTACGCGGACGACACCGTCTGGTTCACCACGAAGGGCGACAACCGCGTCTGGCAGGTCAACCTGGCTGCCGGCACGTACGAACTCGCCTACGACGACAACCTGGTCAGCCCCGGCACCGCTCCGCTGACCGGGGTCGACAACATCACCGGGTCCACTGCAGGTGACCTGTACGTCGCCGAGGACGGCGGGAACATGGAGATCTGCATGATCACGCCCGACGACAAGATCTCGGTGTTCCTGCGGATCACCGGGCAGAGCGGTTCGGAGATCACCGGGCCGGCGTTCACCCCGGCGGGGGACCGGCTGTACTTCTCCTCGCAGCGCGGCACGACCGGCTCGTCGTCCGGCGGCATCACCTACTGCGTCACCGGGCCGTTCCGCCGATGACCGGCTCCCGGCCGCGGCCGGCCACCACGGGGCCGGCGTACGGCTGGGCCGGCGCTCCGGTCAGCGCCCCGCGCCACCGGCGGCCGAGGTCGGACGAGCCGTTCTTTCCTCTGTCCTACGGGACAGCCGCGCCGGCCGACGTCCCGGGGACCTCGTCCTTCTGGGGGAGCGGCACCGTGTCCGCCGGCTGTGGCGAGGTCATGATCCAATGAAGCACATGATTCTCCAGCGCATCGCGGCCGGTCTCCTGTTGCTGATCGGGCTGCTGGCGATGGCGGCCACCCACACCTTCCCGTTCCTCGACGATCTCTCCGAACTGGCCGAGACGGCGGTCGCGATCGGGGGCGCGGCGTGCCTGCTGGTAGGGGTCTGGCTGTGGTGGCGCAAGCCGGCGGACCGGTCGTCCGCGCCCTCGGCCGGCGATGCTGAGAGCCCGTGACTGCTGAACGCCGGCGAGCGCGCTCGGCGGGCGGTCCCGGCTCAGGCGTCGGATACTGAGCCGATGACCAACCCCGACCTCGATCCCGAGCTGTACCCGCCGATCGACCCCCGTGAGGACGTGCCGGACGACCCCGGCGAACTCCTCCCGGACACGCCCGGCGAACTGCCCGAGCCGCCGGTCGAGCCGATGCCCGACGACGGGGAGCCCGGGGGCGTACCCGAACCGGCCTGACCGGCCGGCGCCGGGGCACCCGGGAGATCGACGATTATGGATAATTCTGTGGTGGCCGGCGCGCCGACCGCAGCGGAGACCGGATGAGAATCGTCGGCTGCTGATCGGGCGCGGCCCGGCCCGGATCGAGGACACCTGGCAGTACCTCTACCAGGGGTCGTACTGGCGGCGCGGGCCGGTCACGATGAGCGCCGTCGCCGCCGTGGACACCGCGCTGTGGGACATCAAGGGCAAGGTCGCCGGGCTGCCGGTCTACCAGCTGCTCGGCGGCCGGTCCCGCGAGGGCGTGACAGTGTACGGACACGCGAACGGCGAGACGGTCGACGAGGTTACATGCGGCACACCGAGCAGACGGACGAGGTGTTCCCGCACGGCTACCACTACGACGGCGGGTACCTGCATCCGGCCGAGACTCCGGGGCTCGGGGTGGACATCGACGAGCAGGCCGCGGCCCGCTACCCGTACGCGCCGGCCTACCTGCCGGTGAACCGGCTGGCGGACGGCACCGTGCACCCCTGGTGAGCGCTCGCCGGTTCAGTGGATGCGGCGACCGTGCGCGTCCGGCACCCCGGACTTGCGGAAGAAGTAGGTGTTGATCTGGTCCCGCCACTCCACGGCGCAGCGGAACTGTTCGTCGAGGCGCTCGGCCACCCGGTCGTGGACGGCCGGGTCGACCGCCCCGGCGAGGAGCCGCCACCGTTCCCGCATCGCCGACACCTCCTCGACCCCGGCGAAGTGCGTGTCGTAGATGTGCTGGATCACGGTACGGCCACTGTGCAGCACGTGCCGGTAGGGAACGTGATGGAAGAACAGCAGCAGCTCGTCGGGGCAGCGCTCGCGTGACTCGTACACCTCCGACCACGGCGGCGGGTACTGGCCGGTGAAGCCGGTCCCGGTCGCCCGGGTCCGGTCCACCCCGACGCCGTCGCGGTCGGCGAAGTGGTAGGTGCCCCACGCGGTGTACTCGTAGCCGTCCACGTCCGGGCCGTAGTGGTGGCCGGGCCGCACCATGAAGCCGACGCCGAGCGGGGCGGTGTAGCGCTCGTAGGTGCGCCAGGAATCGTCCATGATCGCGTGCATCGTCCGCCGTACCGCTTCCGGGTCGCCGGTGGTGACCGGCAGCCAGGTCAGGTCGATCCACTCGTCGAGGATCGCGCCGGGATCCAGCAGCGGGTCCCAGGCGAGCCGGCCGAAGGCGTACAGGTTCGCCTGGGCCAGCGGGTGCCCGGTCCAGAACGGGTCGTCGCCCACGTTGGACACGGCGACCAGGCCGCCTCCGGTGCCCGCCGGGCCGGCCGCGACGTCGGCGATCGTGCCGCCGGGCTCGCCCCGGGGCCGGAACCGCAGCACCTCGCTCCACCACGGTGCGAGGTAGCAGACGTGCCGCTGCTGGCCGGTGTACTCCTGCGTCGCCTGCACCTCCACCGCCAGCCGGGTCGCAGGCATCGCGGCGAGCACCGGGGACACCGGTTCGCGTGTCTGGAAGTCGATCGGGCCGAACTTCACCTGGAGGATCACGTTGTCGGCGAACCGTCCGTCCAGCGGCGCGAAGTGGTCGTGGGCGGCTCGGGCCCGATCGGTCGACCGGTCCCGCCAGTCCTGGTGGTGGTCGTAGACGAACGCCCGCCAGCGCACCACGCCGCCGTGCGGGGCGAGCGCCTCGGCGAGCAGGTTCGCGCCGTCGGCGTGGTCGCGCCCGTACGCGAACGGGCCGGGCCGGCCCTCGGAGTCGGCCTTCACCAGATAGCCGCCGAAGTCGGGGATCCGCCGGTAGACCTGCCGGGTGACGGCGGCCCACCAGGCCCGTACCCGCTCGTCCAGCGGATCGGCGGTGGGCAGGCCGCCGAGGACCACCGGGGCGGCGAAGGTCACCGCCAGATGCACCCGGATGCCGTACGGGCGCAGCACCCCGGCGATCTCCGCGATGTCGCCGAGCCGGTCGGTCAGCAGTAGTGCCTCGGTGTCGTGCACGTTGACGTTGTTCACGCAGATCGCGTTGACGCCGCAGGCGGCGAGCAGGCGGGCGTAGTCGCGGAGCCGGGCGGTCTCCCGCCGGACGGCGCCGTCGCGCCAGAACAGGGAGCCACCGGCGTAGCCCCGCTCGACCTGGCCCGACACCGGGTGTACGGCCACGTTGTCCCAGTGGTCGAGCATCCGCCGGTCCAGTGCCGGCCGGTGCCGCCGCGCCGGAAGGTCGTCGTCGAAGGCCGCCGCGCCGAGCCGGACCACGTGGAACATCCCGTACAGCAGGCCGGCCGGCGCGTCGGCCAGGACCACTGTCACGCCGTCCACCCGCGTCAGCAGGTACCCCTCGTCGCCGAGGGAGCCGTCACCGGTGCCGTTCACCGCCGGTGTCGCGCCGAGCCGGGCCGTCTCGGCTGCCGCGTTCGGCACCGGGCCGGCCCCGCGCAGGGCCAGCACCAGGTCGGCGTCGACCTGCCACGGTGGACCGTGCCAGAGCCGTCCGCCGTACCGGCCGCAGGCCCGGCTCACCTCGTCGAGGACGGTGTCGACCAGGGGCCCGTCGCCGTGCACCAGCACCCCGCGGGAGCCGAGTTCGCGGAACGCCACGGGCGGGAGCCAGGCGGCGTGCCAGGCGGCGTGCCAGGCGGACTCGCCGGCGTCCGCGGACGCCCGGCCGGTGACCGGAACGCTCATGCGGTGAACTCCGCCCGGATCTCGTCGATCATGGGGTTGCCGATCCGCAGCAGTGCCAGCACCAGGAGCGCGGCGAGCAGGGCGAGTACCGCCTCGGAGAACACCGCGGTGACGCCGGCGGCGGCGGCCAGCAGCGCGACGTTGCCGACTGTGACGCCGGGCTTGCGCGCCACGTAGTAGAGGGCGAGCCGGAGCACGTCGCGGGTGCGGAAGGTGAACAGCGAGACGATCACCAGCGCGTTGACCCCGACCAGGATCACCCCCGCCCCGACCACGACGAGCGGCACGGCCCACCAGCCGGGGACGGCGGCGGCGGGCAGGTTCGCCAGGTTGACAGCGATGACGGCCAGCCACAGCAGCGTCGGCGCCCAGACGCGCAGCACGCCCGGCAGGTTGGCCCGGTAGGCCCGGCGGAACGCGGCGGCGGGACGGAGATCGGTCAGGTCGGGGCGCTGGTGCCGCAGCGTGTGCAGCGCGGCCGAGACGGCCGGACCGACCGGCAGCGCGGCGGCGGCGACCAGCGGGAGGTTGCTGCTGTCGCGGTCGAGCAGCACGAGCACGGCCAGGCCGGGCAGGACGCTCACCAGGAGCAGCAGTTCCACCACGAGCAGGGTGTGGACCCTCGCGGCGGCCCGCGACAACGGCCCGTCGCCGAACTCCCCCAGCCCGCCGGTCGCGCCGGTCACCGTCGGTCCCCGGGCGGGTCGAGCAACCTGTCGTCCCACCACGGCGGGGTCTCGTCCACCACCGGCGTCAGTTCGGCGAGGGTCACCTCGTGCCGGGTGAGGACGAGGTCGAGGTCGGCCCGCCCGGCCGCGACCGGCAGGGCGCGATGGGTACGGGCCGGCTCGGCGGCCTCCCGCAACGCGTCGAGCTGCCGGGGCCGTGGCGAGTGCGGGCTGCCCATCTCCCGCCAGGCCGCCCAGACGTTGCCGGCGTCCTCGCCCACCGACGAGCGGAGCAGGAACGCCGACACGGTGCCCGGCGGGCCGATCGGAACCGACAGCGACAGGGTGTGCCGCTCGGGTGCCGGTTCCCGGCCGGTGACGTCGACAGGGGCCCAGGCCAGCACCGCGACCCGGCCGTCGGAGTGCCGGGTGACGAGGTGGTCCGGTCCGCGTGCGAGCACCTCGTCGCCGAGCCGGGCCATGAACGCGTACAGGTGGTAGGTGGGTTTCTTGATCTGCCGGTGGGTGAGCAGGCCGAAGCCGCCGTGCAGCGGCGCGGTCGGCACCCCCTCCTCCTCGAACACGTCGCTGAAGGTCCAGTAGGAGAAGGAGTCGACCAGGTCCCCGCCGCCGGCCAGCACCGGGGCGAGGTAGGCGGCGTGGAAGGCCGTGTCGTGGATCGGGTTGTCCGGCCGGTAGGAGGAGTTGAACTCGGTGATGTGCACCGGGAGGTCGGCCAGCGCGGTGCCGGCCAGGTGCCGGCGGGGCGCGGCGAACTGTTCCAGCAGGTCCGCGGCCGGGGCGAGGGTCTGCCGGGTGCCGAACGGCAGGTGCCGGGCCGGGCCGGAGGTGTAGGCGTGCCGGCTGACGAAGTCGACAGGCACGTCACGGTCGGTGACGAACTCGGCGAACGGCTTCAGCCACTCGTCGGCGCCGGGGGAGAGGGCCGGGCCGCCGACCTGCAGCGCCGCGTCGACGTCCTTGACGGCGTGCGCCGACACCTCGTACAGGCGGTGGTAGGCGTCCTGGTCGGCGCCGGACCAGAACGCCGTCAGGTTGGGCTCGTTCCACACCTCGACGGGCCAGCCGCGCACCTCGTCGAGGCCGTACCTGTCGACCAGGTGGGCCACCGTGGCGCGGACCAGGTCACCCCATTCGGTGTACGACCGGGGAGGTGTCACGTTGCCCCGCCACCAGAACACCGTCTGGTCGCCGGAGGCGAGTGCCGAGGGCATGAACCCCAGCTCCACGAAGGGCCGGATGCCCATCGCGAGGTAGGCGTCGACGACCTGGTCGACGTAGGTGAAGGCGTGCCGCACCCGGCGTTCGCCCTGGTAGTCGTAGGGGCGGTGCACGCCGACGCCGTCGCTGAGCAGCCCGTGCCCGCGGATGTGCCGGAAGCCGATGTCCCGCTGCACCAGCGCCAGCGAGTCCTGATAGTCGCGTCGCAGGGCCAGGTCGAACCGGCCGGTGCCCACGCAGGTACGCCAGGCGTCGGTCAGCCGGCCGACGGGCCGCTCGGGGACGGTGCCGCGCATCGCCGGTCAGCCGTGGCTCTTGCGGTACCGCTCGTACGCCTTGTTGACCAGGTCGATGTAGGCCTGCGCGTTCTTGCCCTTCAGCTCCGAGACGTAGGCGTCCCACTCGCTCAGCGGCCGCTGGCCGAGGGCGAACTTCAGCGTGTTCTGCGTGACGTGGTCCTTCAGCGCGGTCGCCCACAGCGTCGTCTGCTCGCGCTCCTCGTCGCTGAGCGGCGCGGGCGGCGGAGTCACCCAGGGCGCGGCCTTGCGGGCGTTCATCTCCTTCTGGAACTCCAGTTCCTCGGGTGAGAAGAACGACTGCACCAGGTCGAGCTTGCCGCCGTAGGCGAAGACGCCGTTGTAGAAGCCGAAGTCCTTCTGCAGATGCTTGCTGCCCTTGGGGTTGAGCCCGATGACGTTGACGTCCGGGGCGAGGCTGCGCTTGCCCGAGGCGTCCTTGGTGTACGTGGTGCCCTCGACGCCCCACTTGGCGAACTCCTGGCCGGCGTCGGAGTACCAGAGCCAGTCGACGAACTGCATCATGGCCACGAAGTTCTTGCCGTCGCGGGCCTTGCTGGAGATCATCACGCCGTTCTCCAGCCGGCTCGCCGCGTTGACCGGGCCGGCCGGCCCGATCGGGAAGAGGATCTTGCCGAGCCGGGCGTTCGGGTTGATCTTCGCGATGTCCGGGCGGTAGTCGTTCACCAGGGTCTGCGCGTTCGAGCTGATCACGAAGGACTTGCCGCTGGCGAGCTTCTGCCGGGCCTGGTCGTCGGTCTGGGTGAACGTCTCCGGGTCGAGCAATCCCTCGGCGACCAGCTTGTGGAGATACTCCACCACCTGCCGGTAGCCGTCCGAGGCGCCGGTGAAGACGTACTTCCCGGCACCGGCGTCCCAGCTCGTCGGCTGGTAGTTCCAGCCGGCGCCCGGCAGGCCGTGCGCCAGGGCCAGCATGTTCAGCAGGTTGCCGGCCGGGTTGGGCTTGCCGAACCGGTCGGAGAACGGGATGACGTCCGGGTGGGCCGCCTTCATCGCCTTGAGCATGGCGTACACCTCGTCCCAGGTGGTCGGGGACGGGATCTTCAACTGCTCCAGCACGTCGGTGCGGACCGCGAGGGTGTAGTCCTGCCAGGGCTTCTCGTGCAGTCCGGGCAGCAGGTAGAACTTGCCGTCCTCCTGCCGGAGCGTGTCCATCTCCGGCTGGAGCTTCCACCGCTCGATCTTGTCCTTGAAGTTCGGCATCAGGTCGAGGTAGTCGCTGACCGGCAGGATGGCGCCGGAGGAGACGTACGAGTTCTCCTGCGGGTGGTAGGTCTTCGGGATGATCATCGGGGCGTCGCCGGAGCCGACCAGCACGCTGCGCTTCTGCTCGTAGTCGCTCAGCGGCACGGCGACCGGGTCCAGCTTGACGTTCGTCCGCCCGGCCAGCTCGGTCCAGAACAGCCACTCCGGCTTGAGCGGGTAGTTCGGGTGGTTGTTGTAGAGGATCGAGAACGTGACCGGCTCGGTGGCCTTGAACTGGTCACCGATGCCGTACTTCTCCATCGCGCCCGCACGGTTGCGGTCGAGGTCCTTCTTGTCCGGGGTGTCGTCGCCGCAACCCGCCAGGGCGACGACGGCGGCCGCGCCGCTGGCGAGCAGTACCTGGCGCCGGGACAGCTGGGCCATGGATTCTTCCTTCCGGTGGTGGGGTGTGGTGCGGGCGGCTATCCCTTCACGGCGCCGAGCATGATCCCGGAGACGAAGTACCGCTGGATGAAGGGATAGACCGCGAGGATCGGCAGGATCGTCAGCACGATGGTCACGGACTGGATGGTGGCGGCGGACTGGACGACGTCGCCCGCGCTGCCGAGGCCGCCGCCGGTCTGCGTGGCGTCCGTCGCGCCCGCGATGAGGTTGCGCAGATAGACGGTCACCGGGAGCAGGTCCTGGCGGTCCATGTAGAGGAACGCGGCGAACCAGGAGTTCCAGAACGAGACGGCGTAGAACAGCACCATCGTGGCGACCATCGCCTTCGACAGAGGCAGGACGATCCGCAGCAGCGTGCCGTACGTGTTCAGCCCGTCGACGGCGGCGGCCTCCTCCAGCTCGACCGGCAGGCTCTCGAAGAACGCCTTCATCACCAGCAGGTTGAACACGTTTATGGCGTTGGGCAGGGCGATCGCCCACACGGTGTTCTTCAGCCCGAGGCTGGTGACCAGGACGTAGTTGGGGATCAGGCCGCCGGTGAAGAACATGGTGAACACGGCGATCCCGACCAGCGCGGTCCGGCCCCGCAGGTGCCGCTTCGACAGGACGTACGCGTAGCAGGTGGTCAGCACGACGGAGATGAGCGTGGCGACCACGGTGTAGAAGACGGTGTTGCGGTAGCTGATCCAGAACGTCGGGTCCGACGTCACCACGCGGTACGCGGTGAGGTTGAACCCCCGCGGCACGAGGTTCACCTCGCCCGCGACGATGTACGCGTTGTCGCTGAGCGAGCGGGCCACGATGGTGAGGAACGGATACAGGGTCACCACCACGACGCCGGTCAGCACGACGGCGTTGACGACCTGGAAGACGCGGTAGCCCCGGGTGGGCCGGGGGCCACGCGGCCGGGCCACCGGTTCCCGGGTGCGGGCCGGGGTGCGGGCCTGCGTGCTCACCATAGGCTCGTCCCCACCGTGCGCCTGGAGATCGCGTTCGCCGACAGCACCAGCGTCAGCCCGATCACGGACTCGAACAGGCCGATCGCGGCGGCGTAGCTGAGGTTCCCGGAGACGATGCCCACCCGGTACAGGTAGGTCGAGATCACGTCCGCCGTCGGGTAGGTGAGCGGGTTGTACAGCAGCAGGATCTTCTCGAAGCCGACTGCCATGAAGGTGCCGATGTTGAGGATCAGCAGGGTGACCATCGTCGGCCGGATCCCCGGCAGCGTGACGTGCCAGGTCTGCCGCCACCGGTTGGCGCCGTCGATGCGGGCCGCCTCGTACAGGTCACCGTCGACCGTGGTGAGCGCGGCGAGGTAGAGGATGGTGCCCCAGCCGACGGTCTGCCAGACCTCGGAGGAGACGTAGATCGTCCGGAACCATCCGGCCTGCTGCATGAACGGGATCGGCTCACCGCCCACGGCGCGCACCATCTGGTTCACCGTGCCGTCCACCGACAGCAACTGGAGGACCATGGCGGCCACGATCACGATCGACAGGAAGTGCGGCAGGTAGGACACCGACTGGACGAACCGCTTGAGGGCGCGGTTGCGCACCTCGTTGAGCAGCAGCGCCAGCACGATCGGCAGCGGGAAGCAGAACAGCAGGGTCAGCGCGCCCAGCACGAGCGTGTTGGTGAACACGCTCCAGAAGGTCGGGTCGGTGAAGAACAGCCGGAAGTACCGCAGGCCGGTCCAGTACTCGCCGAAGATGCTGCCGCCCGGCTGGAAGCGCCGGAACGCGATCACGTTGCCGAGCATCGGCAGGTAGCGGAACGTCAGGAAGAACAGCAGCGGCAGGACGGCGAGCGAGTAGAGCTGCCAGTCCCGGCGCAGGGCCCGCCGCCAGGGCGTACGACGACTGCGCGGGATCGGGGCTGCCAAACTCGTCCTCCCGCCTGACCGTCGGCTGGAACTTTCCGGTAATACGTCGTAAGCCTTTCGGAAATTTATGGGTATCGTTATCAGCGTGTCAAGAGCGTCGATTGATATCTCCCTCGAGCAGCTCCGCCGCTACGCACCGGCCGTTGCCGAGCCCGCCGACTTCGACCGGTTCTGGCGGGCCACCCTCACCGCCGCCGCGGCCACCCCGGTGCTCGTCGACGTCCGTCCCGAACCCACCGACCTGCGGCTGGTCGACGTATGGGACGTGACGTTCGCCGGGTACGCAGGCGAGCCGGTCCGGGCCTGGTACACCCGGCCCGCGGGCGTACCGGCGCCGCTGCCGGCAGTGGTGGAGTACCCCGGCTACGGACGCGGCCGGGGCCTGCCGGGCGAGCGGCTCACCTGGCCGGTGGCCGGTTACGCCCACCTGCTGGTGGACAACCGGGGACAGGCCGGCCTCTACAGCCGCGGCGACACCCCGGACCCGCACGACGCGCCCGGCGGGCCCGGCCCCGCCACGCGGGGGATCCTGTCCCCGGACGACTACCACTACCGCCGCCTCATCACCGACGCGGTCCGCGCGATCGACGCCGTCCGCGTCCTGCCCGGGGTGGACCCGGCCCGCGTCGCCGCGGTGGGCAACAGCCAGGGCGGTGGGCTCGCACTCGCGGCGGCGGGCCTCGTCGACGACCTCGCCGCGCTTCTGGTCACCGCCCCGTTCCTGTGCGACATCCAGCGCGCCATCGAACTGACCGAGGCGTCCCCGTACGGCGAGATCGCCAGCTACCTGGCGGTGCACCGCGAGGCCGAGGAACCGGTCCGGCGCACGCTGTCGTACGTCGACGGCGTCACCTTCGCCCGGCGGGCCACCGCCCCGGCGCACTTCGGGATCGGCCTGCGGGACGAGGTCTGCCCACCGAGCACCGGTTTCGCCGCCTACAACCAGTACGCCGCCGCCAGCGGATCGATCGTGCCGCTACGGGAGATGCACACGTACCCGTTCAACGGCCACGAGGGCGGGGAGGCCGTCCACGTCCGGCGGCAGCTGCGCTGGCTCGACACGGTGCTCCGTACCGCCGGGACGACGGCCGGCTGACGACCTCACCGGATGCCCCCAGCGCAGCGCCTGGACCCGGGCCGGCGTCCCGGAGCAGGCGTCGTGACGCCCGCGCGGGCACCGTCCGGAGCGACTGTCGTCCGCCCCTAGACTGCGCCGATGGATGCTGAATTCGCGGCGAACGCCGCGGCCACCGCCGCGATCTTCGGAGTCTTCGGGATGGCCTGGTTCGGCTGGGCGCAGGAGGCGCCGCCCAAGGCGTGGCGTCCGTGGCTCGGCGTCGGCTCGGTGTTGTCCCTGGCCGCGGCGATCGCCGGCGGCGTCGTCACCGTACGCACCTGGGACGAGGGCAGCTCCGTGGACGACAGGACGGGGCCGGTCTTCGGTGTGATCGTCCTGATCGAGGTGGTCCTCTGCGCCGCCGGCGCGATCTGGCTCCGGCGGACCGGCCGCGCGTCCCTGGTTCCGGCCTGGATCGCCCTGATCGTCGGCCTGCACTTCTTCCCCCTGGCGCCGCTGCTGGGGTATCCGGCCCTCGCGATCTGGGCGGCGTTCGTCACCCTGGTCGCGGTCGTCAGCGTTGCCGTCGCCCGGCGGTACGACCTCACCCCCAGCGCCGTCGTCGGTGCCGGCACCGGCGTGACCCTCCTGATCGGAGCGGCGACCGCACTGGTGCACGCCGGAGCCTGAGCGGTCCGAGCGCTCACTGGACCGGGACGAAGGTGGCGGCCAGCACCCGCCAGTTGCCGTCCTCACGCACCCACAGCCGGGTGTAGCGCAACCGCGCGGACACGACGGCCCCGCCCTGGACCCCATCCACCGCAGCGACCGTGCGGGTCACCCCGGTCGCACCGTCGTCCTGGACGTCGAGCGACTCCTCCACCAGGTCGGTGATCCGCAGGGCGCCCGAGCGGTAGCTCTCCAGATCGTCCTCCTTGGTGAAGACCGTGCCGTCCGGTCCGGCACCCACGACCCGGGGGTGCAGAAGCGCGTCGAGGGACTCGACATCGGCGGCACGCTGAGCGGCTTGGAGCCGCCGTTCCGCAGCACGGAGATCCATCCACCGATCCTCTCCGGCGCCCCGGACCGCGACAAGCAGGTTAGCTCGCGGCAGAACGGCAACGCTGCGGCCCCCACCCCGGTTCGCTGACATCTACCATCCCTGATCATGATCTCGACCGTGTGGCGGATTCTCACCCGCCAGATCGACCCCAACCCGGCGCAGGACGACGCCGTGCTGCGCGAGGCGTGCACGCAGGCGCGGTACGGCTCCGACATCGGACCGGCCCGGAAGGCGCTGATCGCCACCCGCAACGACTACGACCGCCGGGCCCGGTACGTCGGTGTGCTCGCCGAATCGACAGCTCGTGGGCTGGGATCGCGGATCGACCGTACGACCGGCCGGGTCGACACCACGGAAGCGTGGACCGACCGCTGGGTGTCGCGCGCGCCCGCGGATCCGGACGCCCAGCTCGTCCGTGCCGGTTCGCTGATGGCACGGGCGTGGGAGGTGCGCGGCGGCGACTGGGCCTCCAACGTACGTCGGGAGCAGTGGGTCGAGTTCAGCCGCCTGCTGGACCTGGCCCGGCAGGTGAACGATCTCGCGATGCGGCTCGCACCGGACGACCCCACGCCGTGGGCGCACCGGCTGCGCCTCATGATCGACGAGAGTGCGCCACTGGAGGACGTCGAGGAGACGTGGCGTGAGCTGACCAAGCGGGATCCCTGGCATCACCAGGGCCACGTGCTCCGGCTGACCTACCACTGCCGGAAGTGGAGCGGCTCGCACGAGGCGATGTTCGACTTCGCCCGCTCGGTCGCCGCCACGGCGCCTACCGGCTCACCACTGCTCGTGCTGCCGGTTCGGGCCGCCGCGGAGTGGGCGCTGTGGGAGCAGGATCGCGAACCCCACGGCGGTACCGCCGACGAGATCGGCGAGCGGTGGCGACAGGATCCGGTCATGCAGGCGGATCTCGACAACGCGCTGAACCGGTGGTTCCACCAGCCGGCGACCCGGCACGCCCACTGGCTCGACGACGCGAACTTCCTGGCGTACGGGCTGGTGCGCACCGGCCGCGACGCGGAGGCCGCGCCGGTGTTCGCGTCGATCGGCCGGTACGTGACAGGCGTTCCGTGGGCCTGGTGGGGCGACGAGCGGCACGACGCCGTCTTCCTCCGAGCCCGTCGCCGCGCCCGCCGCGCCGCCTGACCACGGGCGACGCCGTCGCGGCCGCAGTCGACTCCCGATCGGAGAAGCCGTTCTTACCGCTCTCTTACGGGACCGCGCTCGGGCGCACGCGCAGCGTCGCGGAACGCGATGCTGAGGTCCGACCACCGATCGGGGAAGAGGGCCACCATGGGATCACTGGCACGGTACGGGCTGTCGGCAGCGACAGTCTCCACTCTGGCGGCGGGTGTGCTGCTCCCGCCGGTCGCACCGGTCGCGGCCGCCACGCCTTCGACGTGGACGGCGACGATCCCCGCGCTGATCCACGAGAGCCGGCTGACCGACGTGGTTGCCACCGGCCCGAACAACGCCTGGTCCGTCGGCTACCAGGCGTCGACATACACGGGGTACTCGATCGACCAGCCGTACGCCCTGCTGCGGTGGAACGGGCGGACGTGGACGGAACGGCGCCTGCCGCACCAGGCGTACCTGCTGTACAAGGTGGACGCGGCGGGCGCCCGGGACGTCTGGACGGTGGGCTCCCGGCGCCTCGGCGAGTCGTACGCCGGGCACTTCGACGGCGTGACCTGGACGGCGCACGCGCCGTGGCCCGCCCCGGCGGGGACCTCGGAGCTGCTGGACGTGGCCGCCACCGGCGGCGGACGGGCCGTGTTCGTCGGCCACGACGGCGGCCGGCCGCTGGTCGTCGAGGGCGGCACCGGTCAGTTCGGCCGGGTCGCGGTGCCGGGGACGGAGGGAGTCAACGGTGTCCTGCGGGCGGTCTCGCGAACTGCGGACGGTGGCGTGTTCGCCGCCGGGGAGCGGTACGTCGCCGACGCGCCCTACCCGGAGCCGATGATCGCGCAGCGCGTCGGCGGGTCGTGGCGGGTGGCGCCGCTGCCGTCGATCCCGAGCGCCCGGCTGACCGGCGTGTGGGCCCGCTCGTCGACCGACGCCTGGGCGGTCGGCACCCAGGACTACGACTCCGCCCCCAAGCCGGTCATCCTGCACTGGGACGGCCGGACGTGGCAGCGGGTGGCCGGGCCGGCGCCGGCCGGCTGGGTCTACGCGGTCGCCGGTGACGCGAACGGAAACGTCTGGATCAGCGGCACGAACCCGATCCCGCCGTACGTCGAGTACCCGGGCACGCTGCTGCTGCGCTACACCGGCGGGCGATGGAGCGTCGCGTACGGGCCGAAGGTCGAGGGCAACGATCCGAGCCTGGACGCCCTGGCGAACATCCCGGGGACCTCGTCGTTCTGGGGGAGCGGCACGGTGTCGACAGCCGGGCTCCGCCTCACCGCCGTGATCGAGCGGACCAGGTGAGGGTGGGGGCGTGAGCGCGGCACCGCTCACGCCCGCCGGGAAGAACTACCGCCCGGGGGCCAGCACCGAACGGGTCAGCGCCGCCAGCCCGGCATCCCAGCGCTCGTCGGGCCAGTCGCGGAGATGCTCGACGAGATCGCTGCGCACCGCAGCCAGCAGGGCGTGGGCGAGGAACTCCGCCGACTCGGGGCCCCGGGCCTCGGACACGATGGCGGTCAGCGTCACGTGCCACTCCTCGTACGACTCGTTGCGATAGGGGCTTCCGCTTCCCGCGTTCTCCAAGGCCAGCGTGAGGACCCGGTTGGCCCGCTTGAACCGGACCAGTCCCCGCAGCAGGTGCAGGGCCCGGTCCGCCGGCGGATCGCCGGGCAGGCTCGCCGCGAGTGACGCCTGGAGCTGTTCGCCGCGTGCGCCGTAGAGGGCTTGGATGAGGCCCAGCCGGTCGCCGAAGTGGCGGAACAGCGTGCCCTTGCCCACGCCGGCGGCAGCGGCGACGTCGTCCATGGAGATCCGGTCGGGGTCGTTCGCCGCCTCGAACAGCCGGTCGGCCGCGGCGAGCACCGCCTCCCGATTCCGCGCCGCGTCAGCACGCACTCCTGCCCCCTATCGCAAACGGACCGTCAGTCCGCTATGGTGAAGCGGACCGGCCGTCCGCTTATCGTAGATCACCGCGGGCGCCCCGCCGACAGGAAGGAACAGCAGTGCCGAGTACCGCCACCGATGTGTTCCACCAGGCCCTGGATCTTCTGCTCGTCAAGGACATGCCGGGCTTCATCGCCCTGTTCGCCGACGACGCCGTCATGGAGTTCCCCTTCGCGCCGCCCGGGCGGCCCAGCCGGGTGGCCGGCCGCGCCGAGCTGCACGACTACCTCATCGACTACCCGCGGACCCTGGACATCCGCGAGATCGCCGACGTCACCGTGCACCAGACCGCCGACCCGGAGGTGATCGTCGCCGAGTTCACCGCCACCGGCGTCGTCGTCGCCACCGGCGAGCCGTACCGGCTGCGCTACATCGCCGTCCTCACCATCAGGGCCGGGCGGATCGTGCGCTACCGCGACTACTGGAATCCCCTGGCCGTGCGGGAACTGTTCGGCGAGGGGGTACGGGCATGATCCTCGTCGTCGGAGGCACGGGAACGACGGGCCGACTCGTCGCCGCGAGACTCGCCGCCGCCGGCCGCCGGACCCGCGTCGCCAGCCGCCGGGCGTCCGCCGAGGGCGTCCGCTTCGACTGGTACGACCGCAGCACGCACGACACGGCGCTGGACGGTGTGACAGGGCTCTACCTGATCGCGCCCCTCGGCGACGCCGACCCGGCGCCGACCATGCTGCCGTTCCTGGACCTGGCCCGGCGCGCCCGGGTACGACGGGCCGTCCTGCTCAGCTCCTCGGCGATCGAGGCGGGCACCCCGGGACTGGGCGAGGTGCAGGCCCATCTCGGCGAGATGATCCCCGAGTGGGCGGTGTTGCGACCCTCCTGGTTCATGGAGAACTTCGTCGGCGAGCACCCGCACGCCGCGAGCGCCCGGGACCGGGGCGAGATCGTCAGCGCCACCGGCGACGCCCGCGTGGGCTTCGTCGATCCGGCCGACATCGCCGAGGTGGCGGTGCGTGCCCTCACCGACCCGGCGCCCCACGACACCGAGCACGTCATCACCGGTCCCGAGCGACTGAGCTACGCCGACGTCGCCGCCACGCTCACCGACCTCCTCGGCCGCCCGGTCCGGCACCGCGCGGTCGACGAGGACGCGCTCACCGCGTACCACGAGGCTCACGGCCTCGCGCCCGACTACGCCCGCTTCCTCGCGGGCCTGGACACGGCCGTCGCCGCGGGCTCGGAGGACCGGGTCACGACGACCGTCGCGGACGTGACCGGCCGGCCACCCCGGACGTTCCGGGACTTCTGCCGCGACCGGCTGGCCGGGGCATCTCGGGCCGTGGACGTCTGAGATCGGCCCCGGCCGCCGTCAGGCGGGGCTGGAGGGCTCGGTCCTGCTCGCCCGTTGCTCGCCGACATCGAGGCAGGCCGCGAACTCGCGCTCACCACTGACGTCGACGGCGCCTGACCGTCTCGTCGACGGGTCGCGCGCTGACGTGCAGCCGGACAGCTCGGCGTCGATCCGGTGTTGTCGGAGGCCGTGGCTATCCTTTCGCGGTGTCGTACGCCGATCTCACTTCCGCGCAGTGGAACGACCTCTCCGACAGCGCTGCCGGCCGGCTGGCGCAGGACATCGCCGGCCGGCACGAGCTGACAGTGGCCGGTGTGGAGAACAGGGCGTACGCGGGCCGGTCGCACCGCACGGTGCTGTTCGACCGCGGCGGGATGCGGTTCGCGCTCGTGCCCGGCGGCCGCCCGGCGCTCGGCTACGACGCGGCCCGGTTCCGTCCCGCCGCGCACCAGACCGCCGACTACGCCGACAGCGCCGCCGAGTTCGGCCTCCCGTCGCTGACCGAGTACGTCGACTCGATGGCCGGGCTGGCCGACCTCGGCCTGCGCACGACCACTCCGGACGAGTGGGAGTGGGCGTGTGGCGCCGGTGCGGCGACGCTGTTCCGCTGGGGCGACGACTGCCCCGGCGACGGCTACCCGTACGACCACAGGACCGGCCCGCACCGGCAGGAGAACCTCTGGGGTCTGGCGATCGGGCAGGATCCCTACCGGCACGAGGCGACGACCGAGCGCACCGTCGTGTGCGGTGGGGACGGCGGCGGTGCCACCTGCGGCGGCAGCGGCTTCTTCCTGGGCTGACTCACCCTGGCGACCACGTACCGCGACGAGGATTTCGGCCGGTGGGCCGCCTCCGACGACGGGTACGCCGACGAGATCCTGACCCGGCCCGTCATCGAGCTGGGCTGAGGCCCGGATGGACGCCAGGACCGGCGAACCCTTCCGCACGGTGGGCGATGACTGATCGTCCGCTGCTGTTCCTGGACGTCGACGGGACGCTCCTGCCCTTCGGCGGCTCCGCCGGGCCGCCGGCGGACGGCGTCAACCCGCTGCTGGCCGGTCTGGACGCCGGGCACGGCCACCGGCTCGCCGCGTTGCCGTGCGATCTCGTGTGGGCCACGACCTGGATGCACGACGCCAACGAGGTGCTCGCGCCACGGCTCGGCCTGCCTCCGCTGCCGGTCGTCGACTGGCCGGACGACGAGGACGACGGCGGTCGGCTGCACTGGAAGACGCGGCGGCTCGTCGAGTGGGCCGCCGGACGCCGGTTCGTGTGGCTGGACGACGAGATCACCGACGCCGACCGCAGGTGGGTGGCAGGGAACCACGGCGCGCCGGCGCTCCTGCACCGCGTCGATGCGCATCGAGGCCTCACCGACGCGGACCACCAGGCCGTCGCGCGATGGCTGCGGGAGCAGACCTGGAAGATCCTGGCTTGACGAGCCGATTGGCTCCGTGGCGTTGAACCTGCTGAGCGGCCGTCGAGAGCGAATCGAAATGTCAGCCGCGGAGCGTGACTAGCGGTCTACCTCAGAGGGCTTGTTGTATGACGGCTTCTACCTGCTGGGCCGTGACGTTCAGGCCGTACCGGCGCTTCATTGCACGACCGATGTCTTGCGGCGGCCTGCTTCGGTCTTCCTGATAGACCTCGAGGATCCGTTTTTGAATGTCTTCGGGGAGTTTTTCCGGAGGATCCAACCCTGCCCGTCTCGGGTCCAGCCGCGCCTCGTCATCGAACCAGAGCCGCCGGTACGGGTCGTCACCCCGTTCATCGTCGAAGACCATAGCCGCTCCCTAACGTCGGTCCATTCGACGCTAGGCGTGGTCTGCTGGCAGGTCCACGACATGAATGCGAGCGTAGACCTGACCGCCAAGCGGCCGGATCATGTCGTTCCCACAGCCGTTTCAGCGGATCACCGCCGCGTCGCCTAGGACGGACAGCGTGTTGTGAGACCCTGTTTCGGCGAGCGACCAATTGGGGTGGAAGGGGTTCTGACGACGACGTGGTCTGGATAGCCGTCGCGGATCCTCTACCGCTGTTCCGGGCAGGGGTATCGGCCACCCTGACTGCGGATGGCCACCAGGTAGAGGCGCCCACAGACCTCGTCGGCTGGGTCCGGGCTCGCGGCGGATGCATCGTCGTGATTACCTTGGCCGCTGGGTCGGACTGGCTGCTGCTCTCCGACATCGCCAGGATCGACGGTGATGCTTTCATCGTGGCGCTGCTACCAGAACAAGACAGCGCGCTGGGCTCGCAGGCGGTGCGGGCTGGCGCCCATTCGGTACTTCGACGGGATGCGTCGCCTGCCGGGCTGCAGCGGATAATCGAAGCCGCAGCAGATGGCTTGGCCCAGCTCCCGGTCAGCGTGGTTCGCGAGTTGCGGGTCGCTGCGGCGTTGACTAACCCTCCCCAGCGACCGACGCCGCGTCAGCTCTCGTGGCTACGCACGCTTGCGGCCGGTGGCACGGTTGCGCGGCTTTCTGAGTTGGAGGGTTACTCAGAACGTGCGATGTATCGCATGCTTCAGCGCCTCTACGCTCAAATTGGAGTCAAGACACGTACTGAGGCGTTAATCCGTGCCCAGACGTTCGGCTGGCTGACCACGGAGGGCCGCGAGTAGCCAGTGTCGCGTGGCTAGGCATCGAGAGCCTGTAGCGCTTGATCAAGCCTGCCCGGGGGGTGCGCACAGTCGGCGAGGCACGTGAGCAGGATCCGCAGGCGGGCGGTGAGTTGAGCCGGGATCCGTCGAGGTGCTGCCTGGTCGTTCTTGGACGCCGGGTGCGCGTAACGGCTCAGTGAGCGAACGGCGTGCTTGAGTGGTTCGTCGGCGCAGACGTGGCGACCGCAGAGTGCAAGGCCCAGGAATCCCTCGGCGGCGAAGTCGCGCGGGTCTTGTCTAGTCCGATCTGCGGCCTCCTCCCTTAGCAGACTGAAGTCCTCGCGTGCCGAGAACCTATCCCCTTCGCGTAGGGCGGTTAGGGCGCGTAGGGCAAGGACCAGCAGGTTACGCCCTCCCGGACGGTCCCGGGCCGCCAACAACGCCCATTGTCGGGCTTCCTTTAGGGCGCCGGCCTGTAGCGAGGCGAAGGCGAGTGTGGTTCGCGTGCGCTGGAGCAGGATCGGGTCACCAAGACGCCGGGCGATGATTTCCGCCTCGGTCGCGCGGGCTAATGCCGCCTCCACGTCCCCCTCGGTAAGTAGCTGGTCACCGAGTTCGTCTAGGTACGCCGCGCGTGCCCGGTCCCCGGTCTTTTCCTCCGCCACGGCCGCAAGATGCTCTTGGGCCCGCGGATCGCCCTCCATGGCGTACCAGCGTGCCAGGCGAAGGTTCAGCCGGAACCGCGTATCGTCGCCAGCGTGGGTCAAGGCTCGGTGTAAGTGGTCGAACGCTGCATCGAAGTCACCCCAGCGGCGGTGGCAGTTGGCGATTCCTTCCAGGGCCAGTACCTGTTCTGCTGGGTCAGGCCTCGTCTCCGCAACCGCCAGAGCCTGTTGGTACCGGGCGAGAGCATCCTTCGTCCGCCCGACACGCATTAGCGCCGCGCCGAGATTGACATTGGTTGCCCAGGTCAGTTCCTCAGACGGGATTGAGGCCGCCAGAGTTTTGGCCCGCAGCAGGACCATCAACGCCTCCCGGTACAGGCCGTTCTCAAGGTATATTTCTCCAACTGCTGTGTCGTTGACGAACTCCAGGAAATCCCGTGGGAGGCGGCCGCGAAGCCGCAGTCGTTGCTGGAGCAGCAGAGAGCTGCGATTCCACTGGACGAGATGCCGGTCGATCTCGTCAATGCGCTTGGCGGCGTCTTCGTACTCCCCAGCTGTGATCAGCGCGTTGATCGCGGCGATGGGATGATCGAATTCGTCAGCTCCGCCGGGGCGCTCCGGGCGCCGCCGCCAGAGCACATCGGCAGCCGTGGTCAGCAGGGTCCAGCGTCCCCGGCGCGGCGTGTCTCGAGTGTCGTCGTCTTCAAGCGGCATCCATCGCAGTACCCGTTGCCGGTCCGTCTCCTCGAGATAGAAAAGGCCCGCGGCGGTGCTGACGGCGTTGCGCGAGACCAACCAGCGGAGGATGTTGTTCAGCCGGCGTGTCTCTAGCGTGATCGTCGCGGCTTCAACGATCATGTGACCGATCGTTGCCTCGTCAACCGGCGTTCCCAATGCCGCCAGCGACTCCAGGACGATCCTCGCGTCACCGTCGAGAGCGGCGATGAACTCGTCGAAGACGTACTCCGCTGTACCGGACGGATCGATTGCCTCTAGTTCCGTGACGACTTCGTAGATGGTGTCGAAGCCGCGAGAGGCCCGGGCGTAGACGAACTCAGCGAGCCGGGGGCGCCCGTGCAATAGTCGGCAAGCGTCGGCGATGAGAGTATCCGGTGTCGTGGGAGGCACCAGGTCTGACCGGCGGTCGAGGTCCTGCAACAGTCGGCCGAAGCTTTCCGGATCGAGGCCGTTGTCGACGCGGACATGCCGGGCAGTGAGCAGCCAGTTGCTGCGGTCACGCGGCCGTGGCAGCTCGCGGGTAACCACTACGACTTTGAGGCGATGGCTATGCAGTCTGGAAATCCGCTCGAGCACCTCTTCGAGGTCGAGGTCGAGTAAGCCCGTGCCGCGTCGGTCGACGAGGTTTTCGAAGGAATCGATGACGAGAACGGCGTCCGTGTCGCGGGCCAGGTCGATGAGCTCGTCGATGTCTAGAGGTAGGTAAATGCCTTCGGAACCATCTCGCTCCCGAGCACGCGTCGGATTCGTGATGGCTGACTCCAAGATCATGGCGCCGAGCATCCTGCCGGGCCGAGCCACGTGGTAATGGATTGCCGGGCCATCTACGCTTTCGAGCTCTGCCAGTTCGCTCCGGACGATCGCGGACTTGCCGATTCCCTCAGGCCCCGATACGACGATGATGCCTGCGTTGTCGCTGGCAAGGAAGCCTCGTAGGTCCTGGCGCGGCCGTTCGTGGCCATGTATTCGGATCGGCCAGGGACCGCCGCGCACCTCACCGGCCTCCCCTCCCGGCCTTGCGGAGGCTCCTGACCGTCCGCGCAGCTTCCGGTCCTGAGCCCGGTGGAGACGGTAGGTCTTCAGCTGGTCCTGCACCTCAGGGCTCTGCCACTGCCGAACGCGGTCGTGCAGCGTGGCGAGGCCCAGTTCGCGGCCCTGACTGAAGTCAATGCTGCTGTATCGGTCGGTGTACTCGTACGGCGGCGTATCGGCCTCTATGTCGAGGACCGCGATCAACAATGCGTGGTGATCGGCGACTTCGACCTCGAAGCGGCAGTACGGCGAACTAAGACTGAAGCGTGACCGAACGAAGAGAAGGATGTCGCAGCCTCGGATGAGCACGGGCAGGCTCTCTCGCCACGGCGGTCCAAGTGCGAGGTTCTTGCGGTCGATGAGCGGATCAAGGACAGAATCCTTCTCCTTGAGCTTGTCATACAGCCAGGAGGCAAATCGTCGGTCGTCCGGTTCGTGCGCGTAGCTGATGAAGGCCTTCATCAGATGGCCGTCCCCGGGTTCATTGGGGCAAGCTTGTCCGCGTCGGGAATCCTGAGCTGGTGGCGTACGGCACGGTAGAAGGCGAATAAGCTTTCGAGCGTCCGGCTGCGATGCTGGGCGGCGTCTTCGGGCTTCGTGGACGCCGTCATCCGTAGGCCGTGGGTGGATGCCACGATGCGGCGGGCCGCCGCCTGCACATCGAACCCTCCAAGGATACGGACCTCCGCCATGTGTACCTGAAGCATGCGGTGCTCCGCTTCGAGGGCATCTTCGTTGTCGGCCGGCTCCTCGGCCAGATCGATAATGCGTCGCGTACACGCAGCGAACTCAGCACACGACCGCTGCAGATCCTGATCCCAGCGCGTGCGCAGAGCGGATGCGATCCGCATTCGTTCCAGCAACAGTGTCGGAAAGATGCCGATGACCGCGCCAGCAAGGACTGGGAGCAGTAGCAGCAGCAGTTGGGCCCAGGTGACACCCATGCTGACCTCCGCAACGAGGAACAACCGACGGTGCCGCTGTTGAACGACTCTTCCCGATGGAGCGCCTCGATGCAATGACTGGAAAGGAACCTGACGCGATGTTGACAGATACGCTCAGACTGGTCGCGTCTCGCGGTACACGTGGGCCCGGTGCCAGTCGAGGTAGGTGCGTTGGGGCGGCAGAGCGCCGTCGGGCAGGAGTAGCCGTTCGGCGAGGGGCGGCCGGCCGAACGCGGCGTGAAGGGCTGGGTCCGCGTCCACCCGTCGGTGGAGGTCGTTGTGGATATGAATCCGCAAGCCGCCGTTGACAGTGAGAAGACCGGTGTCGAACGCGACGTCGTGGGTCGGGCAGGCAGTGAGGCCGTTGGTGACGTCAAGGCGCTCTTGAGGACTGCTCTTTCGCCATGGCTTGATGTGAGAAGCGACGAGCATCCGCGGCGCTCGTCGGTCCTCAACAGTTACGGCAAGACCGCAGAAGACGCAGCGGTGGCCGTGATTGCGCAGCACATCGCGGGCGAAGCGGTGCTGCCCGACACGTGCCGCCGTGATCAGGAGTAGTTCGGTCAGCTGGTCGGTGACGTCGGGGTGTTCCGTCTGGACGGCGTCGGCGATATCGGTGGTACTCAGCTCGTCTTGGCCCAGCAGGATCAGCGGGGCGTCGTCGTGTTCCAGGTAGAGGAAGTCGGGCAGGTCGTCCCCCGTGATCCCGACGTCCCGGGCCGCCCGTATGACGATCCGATATACGGCCGCCAGCTCGTCCTGGTCGCCGAGCAGGCGTGCGGCAACCTCCATCTCGTGGCGAGCACCGTGGCGGCGGCTGCCGTCGAGATTGGCCATCTTCGCCAAGATGCTGCTGTTCGGGCGCTTGAACAACTGGGCCAGACTAGGGACGGGCTCCTCGGCGCGGTGTGCCGTCGACCCGCCGTAGCGGCGATGGTTGACCAGAAGACTCGCGGCCAAGCACAGCAGCGTCTCCACCGGGGCGAAAGCGACCTGCCGCCCACCCTTGAGCGCCCATGGGCGCGTGAGAATCGAACGCCATTGGGCACGGGCCGCGTTCGGGCTGATCGCGAAATAGTCCGCCGCCGTAGGCATTCACCCTCCCACGCCTTCCAGCCATACGGACGACAGCGTAGATCATCCGAGCATGGGTTCCAGCGGCCTCCACCAGAGGGCAGGTCCTGTCCAATGGTGGGGGAGCAGCGGCAGTTGAGCACCGCCTATCATGCTCGAAACGATGACCACCGAGCGCCCACGCGGCTCCCGTCTCCCGCGCGTCCTGCTGATCGTCGGCGTCCTCGGGTCGATCGCCGCCGTCGCGGCGATCGTGGTGCCGCTGGTGCGGCCACCCGGCCCGCGACCGGACTTCCAGCTCCCGGTGGCGTGCGGCGAGACGTGGCGGCTGTCGACCTACCCGGGCCACGACGACTACGACGTCGACCTCTTCCCGACCTCCGGGGAGGCGTGGGGGCGGCCGGTGCTCGCCTCCGCCGACGGCACCGTCACCGTGGCGGGGATCAACGGCTCGCTGGGTGGCCGTACCCCGCAGGATCCGGACGGGCCGCGCGGGCGCGGCGGCGGCTACTGGGTCAAGATCGATCACGGTGGCAAGTGGGAGACGCATTACCTGCACCTGCTCGAACCGCCGTCGGTGCAGGCCGGTCAGCGGGTGGCCCGGGGCGACCAGCTCGGGCGGGTCGGCAGCACCGGGAACTCCGGGGCCCCGCATCTGCACTACGAGCAGCGCCGCGGCTGGGAGAAGGTGGAGGCCCACTTCGACGGCGTGCCCTCCGGGATCACGTCCGACGACCGCGAGTACTCGGTGCGGCTGACGAGCGCGAACTGCGCGCCGCCGCGCCAGTGACCGGGGCGGTCAGCGTCCGTCGGTGGTGGTCCGGGCGCGGCGGGCCTTCCCGATCAGGCCGAGGTGGGTGTGCTCGAACCCTTCGCCCGTCTTGAGGCCGTAACCCAGGGCGCGGTCGACGGCGATGTGGAACGCCCACGCGACGGCCAGGACGCCGAGCCAGTCGATCCGCTCGCCGGACGCGGCCGCCGCCACGGCCAACGCGCCGAGCGCCGCCGGCAGCGCGTACGAGTGCGCCAGGTTGTAGCAGACGGCGCCGACGCGCGGCCCGCGCAGGTAGCCGAGCATGGACAGGTCGAAGACGAGGAAGAGGGCGAGCAGCGACCACCACGGGTATCCGGCCGCGACGGTCACGACGACGGCGAGGACAGCGACGACGGCGGCCTCGACGCGCTGCGTCGTGACGGGGTTCAGCTGCGGCATCTCCACCTCGATGTCGGTGCCGGGGACCGGCGCGGAGGCGGCCGGCTCGCGCCGCCGGCCTGCCCGGACAGCGTACGCAGGCGACTGGGGCCGGTGCGTCGAGGTCACGGACGTACCACGGTGACGCCACGGCCGGTTACCATCCCGAGTCATGGCGAGATACGTCGCTCTGCTGCGCGCGGTGAACATCGGTGGCGCCAGTTCCATGGCGATGGCGGAGCTGAAGGAGGTCTTCGTCTCCTGCGGCTTCGACCAGGTGGCCACCTACATCCAGAGCGGCAACGTGGTGTTCGGCTGCCCGGAGACCGACGAGGCCGCGATCCTGGCCGAGATCGGCCGGGGCATCACGCGGCGGTGGGGCCGGGACGTGCCGGTGCTGCTGCGCAGCCTGGCCGAGCTGGACGCGATGATCGCCGCGAATCCCTATGTCGACGCGCAGACCGATCTGACGAAGCTGCTGGTGACGATGCTCAGCAGCGACCCCGGCGCGGACAAGCAGGCGGCGCTCGCGTCCCCGCCCGGCGAGACCGGGACGCTGACGCTCGTCGGCCGGGACGTGTTCGTGCACGTGCCCGACGGGTACGGGCGCAGCAAGCTCGGCAACGCCTTCGTGGAGAAGAAGACGGGTGTGGTCGGCACGACCCGCAACTGGCGCTCGGTGCTGAAGTTGCGTGAGATGGCGGCGGCCTGACCCGGCGCCGGGCACGAGGGACGTCGTCGAGGTGACTGTGCAGTTCCGGGTGCTGGGTCCGCCGGAGGTCGTCCGGAACGGCCGGGTGGTGCCCCTCGGCGGCCCGAAGCAGCAGGCACTGCTGGCCCTGTTCCTGCTGCGCCCGAACCGGTTCGTTGCCACCGACTGGCTTGTCGACGCGCTCTGGGACGGAAGACCGCCGACCAGCGCCCAGACGACGCTGCGCACCTACGTCGCCGGGCTGCGCCGGGCCGTGGAACCGCAACGCTCCCACCGCGAGCCGGCGCGCGTCCTGCGCAGCCACCCCCGGGGGTACGAGCTGCGGGTGGACGCCGACGCGGTGGACGCGGCCCGGTTCGGCGCCCTGGTGGACCGGGCGGCGGACGCGCTCGCGGCCGGGCGGCCGGAGTCCGCCGAGCGGACGTACACCGAGGCGCTGGCGTTGTGGCGCGGTGAGCCGCTGGCGGGCGTGGCCGACCTGACCACGGTGCGCCCGGAGGCAGCCCGGCTGGCCGAGCTGCGGGTGAGCGCCGAGGAGGGGCGGTTCACAGCGGCCGTCGCCGCGGGCCGGCACGCGACGCTGCTGCCGGAGCTGCGCCGGTTCGTGTCGGCGCATCCGCTGCGCGAGGGTGCCCGGGCGCAGTTGATGCTGACGCTGTACCGGTCGGGGCGGCAGACCGAGGCGCTCGCCGTCTTCGACGAGGGCCGCCGGATCCTGGCCGGCGAGTACGGGATCGACCCGGGGGAGCAGATCCGGGCGGCGCACCGGCTGATCCTGGAGCAGGCCGTACCGCAGGACGCCGGCAGCCCCGCGGACACCGGCGGCCCGGCGGCCGGGACCGCCTCGGAGCGCGACGTCGAGGCGCTCGTGGGGCGGGACGCGGAGCTGGACCGCCTGCGGGAGGCGCTGGACGCGGCGACCGGGCAGGGCGGGCGGGTGCTGACGCTGGTGGGGGAGGCCGGCATCGGCAAGACCAGCCTCGCCGCGGCGCTCGGCGCCCGCGCCGCCGCGAACGGCGTCCCGGTGGTCTGGGGTCGCTGCCCGGACGTCGGGCAGGCGCCGCCGTTCTGGCTGTGGAGCCAGGTGGTACGCGCGCTGCTGGCGCTGCCGCACGCCCGCGCCGCCGGCTCGGCGAGCCGGCTGGACGGGTTCGCCACGGGCGCGCCGAGCGGACCGGCGGACGGTCGCGGCCTGGACCCCACGGCGCGGTTCCAGGTGTACGAGGCGGTGGCGGACCTGGTGCACGCGGCGGCCCGGGAGCGCGGGCTGCTCGTCGTCCTCGACGACCTGCACGCCGCCGACCCGGATTCGCTGCTGTTGCTGCGGTTCCTCGCCACCGCCCTGCCGGCGTCGCGGGCGCTGGTGGTCGCCACGCTGCGACCGTACGACGACGATCCGGCCCTGGTGGCGACTGTGGCCGAACTGGCGCGCGGACGCGGCTTCGGCCAGGTCCGGCTCGCCGGGCTGGACGCCGCGGCGGTCGCCGACCTGGTCCGGGACCGCACCGGCGTGGCGCCGCCGCAGCCGCAGGTGACCCGGCTCGTGACCCGCACCGGCGGGAACCCGTTCTTCCTCACCGAGCTGCTGCGGTCCCGGGCCGACGCGGGCGCCGACGCGGAGCTGCCGCCGAGCATCCGCGACACGGTACGGCTGCGGCTGGCCGGGCTGCCCGCTGCCACCCGGCGCTGCCTCGACCTGCTCAGCGTCGCCGGACACGATTTGGACCTGGCAGTGCTGGCGGCGGCGCTGGACGGCACGGCCGAGGCGGTCGCCGAGGACCTCGCACCCGCGTACCCGGCCGCGCTGGTGGTCGAGACCGGGCCGGGCGCGCTCGCGTTCCGCCATCCGCTGATCGCCGAGGTCACCTACGCCGAGCTGGCCCCGCCGCGCCGGGCCGCGCTGCACGCCCGGCTGGCCGCCGCGTACGAGCGGACCGCGGGCACCGCACCGGCAGAACTGGCCCACCACTACGGCGAGGCGATCGGGCTCGGCTTCGGCGAGGACCACCTGCGGTGGTCGCTGCGCGCCGCCGACGACGCCACCCGCCGGGTCGCCTACGAGGACGCGCTCGGCCACCTGGAACGCGCCGCGTTCCGGCTCGCCCCCGCCGCACGGGTGTCGCCCGACGTGGCGCACACCGAGCTGACCGTCCAGTTGCACCGCGCTTCCCTGCTCCAGATGACAGTGGGCGTCGGCAGCGACGCCGTCGACCGGGTCTGCGCCCGGGCCCGGGAGCTGCTGACGCTCGTCGGGCCGGACGCGGACATCCGCCACGCGCTCTGGGCGCTCGGTGAGCTGGCCGCCAACCGGGCCGAGTTCGCGATCTGCGCCGACCTCGCCGGGCGGCTCGTCCGGGCGCCCGACGACGGCAGCGGGCTGATCGCCGTCGCCGGGGAGTACCTGCTGGGCGCGGTCGGCTACTTCACCGGCCGGCAGGCCGACGGCGAGCGGCGGCTCACCGCCGGCATCGAGCGGCTGCGTACCGTCGACCGGGCGCTGCTGCGCCGCGAGGTGGGCCGGCGTCCGGTACTGGCCTGCCACAACTTCCGGGCGCTCGTACGCTCGATGCGCGGCGACCCGGCCGGCGCGTGGGCGGACATCGCCGCCGCCGAGGCCCTCGCCGAGGAACTCGACGACCCGTACGGCCGCGCCAACGCGGCGCTCTACGCGGCCTGGCTGGCGATGCAGGAACACGACGTGGCAGCGGCCGACGCGGCGGGCCGGCGGTGCCGGGACATCGGCCGGGACACCGGCCTGCCGCACATGACCGCGACCGGCGCGTACTTCCTGGAGTGGGCCGCGGCACGCGGCGGCGACCACGGCCGGCTCGACGCGATGCGCGCCGCCGCCGACGAGTTCTACCGGCCCGGACTGCGGTCCACCCGGACCATCACGCTGTGCGCGATGGCCGAGGCGTACCTGACCGCCGGTCGTCCGGAGACCGCGGCGACGCTTGCCGGTGAGGCGCTGGCGGTGGCGGACCGGGTCGGCGAGCGCGTCTTCGTCGCGGAGCTGCACCGGATCCGCGGCGCGGCCCGGCGCGACCGCGCCGAGTGGGACCTCGGCGCGCGGATCGCCGCCGACCAGGGCGCGGGCCTGCTGCTGCCCCGGTTCGCCGCGTTCTGACCGGTGTGGAGGCCCGCCTCCACGCCGTCTCCACACCCCTTCCACAGCGGACTGGTGCCCTGACCGGTGCCGGACGGCGGAGAACCGTCCGGGACCACGTTCCGAAGGGGCACCACGATGGAAACAGTTCAGCCGCCGGCTCACCAGGAGGTCCAGGAGGTCGAGGTCGCCGTCATCGGCTGCGGGCCGGTAGGCGCGCTCACCGCCAACCTGCTCGGCGCCCGCGGCGTCACCACGCTGGTCGTGGAGCGCAGCGCCACGCCGCACGGCCAGCCGCGTGCCTTCTCCTGCGACGACGAGGCGTTGCGCATCTACCAGCAGGCGGGCCTGCTCGACGAGATACGCGACGAGACGATCGCGCCGCCGCTCGTCGAGTACGTCAACGGCGCGGGCCGGGTCTTCGCCCGGATGAGGCTGTCCGAGACGGACTTCGGGTACGGGCACGCGCCGCTGCGCTTCTTCGACCAGCCGCGACTGGAACACACGCTGCGCACCGGGCTGGACCGCTTCCCGCACGTCCGGCTCGCGCTCGGCACCGAGCTGGTCGGCCTGACCCAGGACGAGGACGGCGTGACGGTGCTGCTGTCCGACGTGGTCACCGGGCAGCGGCGGGCGGTCCGCGCCCGGTACGTGCTCGGCTGCGACGGCGCCCGCAGCGCCACCCGCGCCGCCGTCCGGATCCCGCTGTCCGGGGCGAGCTACGCCGAGCCGTGGCTGGCCGTCTCCGGCGACGTGCCGCCCGACGCGGTACGGGTACCCGACACCACGTTCGTCTGCGACTGGCGGCGCCCGGCCTTCGTGTCCCCCGGCGCGGCCGGCAGCTACCGGATGGAGTTCATGCTGCGCCCGGGCGAGACCGAGGACGAGGTGCGGCGGCCGGAGACCATCGCCGCGCTCGTCTCGCCGTACGTGGACCCGGACCGGTTCGCCGTCACCCGGGCGGTGGTCTACACCTTCCACCACCTCGTCGCGCAGCGGTGGCGGGAGGGACGGGTGTTCCTGCTCGGCGACGCGGCCCACCAGATGCCCCCGTTCATGGGCCAGGGACTGTGCAGCGGCCTGCGCGACGCGGCGAACCTGTCGTGGAAGCTGTCGCTGGTGCTGTCCGGCGCCGCCGGCTCCGCCGTGCTCGACACGTACGAGACCGAGCGGCGTCCGCACACGGTGGAGATGGCGCAGACGAGCGTCCGGCTGGGCCGCGTCTTCCTGGCCCGTAACCGGGTCACCGCCGGGATGCGCGACGCCGCGCTGCGGGCGGTCCAGACGATCCCCCGGGTACGGCGGTTCGTGGAACGGTTCGAGTTCAAGCCGGTGCCGGCGTACCGGCGGGGCCTGATGGCCGGCGGCCGGCGCGACGGCGTGGTCGGGACGATGTTCCCCCAGCCGCGGGTCCTCGTTCCGGGCACGCCCGGGGAGCGTCTGCTCGACGAGGTGCTCGGCGACGGTTTCGCCGTGCTCGGTCGCGCCGGTGTGGCCGACCCGCTCGGCGCGTGGCGACCGGGGCTGCCGGTGCGGTTCGTCGCGGTCCACCCGTCCGGCACGCCGCTCGCCGACCTGCCGGGTCCGTCCGCCGACGCACCGGCGACCGGCGGTCCGGACCGGGTCGACGTTGTGGACGCCGACGGGGTGCTCGGCGGGTGGCTGCGGCGGCACGGCGCCGACCTGGTGGTGCTGCGGCCGGACCGGTTCGTGTTCGCCCTGGTCACGGCCGGTGACGTCGAGCAGGTGGCACGGGACCTGTCGGCCGCCCTCGGTGCGCCGCCGGACGGAGACCGGACCGGGGCCGACACCTCGGGACTCGCGGCGGCCCCGGCAGGGCCCTCGTCGTCGTGACCGCACTCATCGGCAGCCGCGCCGATCTCCCCGGTCCACCGTCGCAGGGTGCCGGCGGGCGGTCCCGGCCCCGGTGCTCCGCCGGCCGGCGGAGCCGAGCCGGCTCGGCGTCCACCGCCGCGCGCAATCGTCTTCCCGACTCGACCGCCCGATGTGGCCGGATGGGCAGGGGGTTGTCTTGCGTGCGGACAGAAAGATCCGGCACGCCGTGGCGCCGCCCTGGACCGCCGACCCTGTAGCCGGACGTCCCCGGGGGACGAGACTCGTACCGGACCGGCGGTGCCCCGTGTGCGGCACCCGGCCCGGGCCGGCCGTCTCCCGGTCGATCCGATCGAGACCTCCCACTCTCCTACGACGATCGTGCGTCGCCGTCCGGCCTCACGCCGGACGGTCGTGCGCGCGGAAAGGTGGCAGTGATGCGTTCACGAAGATCAGGCCGGTGGGCCGCCGCGACGGCGGCCGTTCTGGCGGTGGTCCTGCTCGGGCCCGGGGCGACGGTGCCCGGCGCCGCGGCACCGGTCCGGGTCGCCGGCCCGCCGGGAGCGGGCCTCGTCGCCGGCTGCGAGACGTTCGGGTTCACGGCCATGCCGGCGGTCGCCGGTGTCGCCGGGCCCCGTGACGTCGAGGCGGTCGACACCAACCAGAACGGCTTCGACGACCTGCTCGTCGCGTCGGCGAGCGGCGACGGCGACGTGCACCAGCTCATCGCCGTCGGCAACGGGACGTTCCGCACGTCGGTGGGACCCGGCGTCCCGCCGGAGGTGTATCCGGCGTCGGGCACGCCGCGTCGCCTCACTGTCGGCTACTTCAACCGGGACGCCAAACCGGACTACGCCGTCGCCACCACCGACGGGGTGAGCATGTGGTACGGCAACGCCGGTACCGACTCGAGATTCGGGCCGGGCGGGCTCCTGCTGGACGGTCGTAGCGTGGCGGACGTCGCGGTGGCCGACTTCGACCGCGACCTGCGGCCCGACCTCGCCGTCGTCGACCCCCGGATCCAGTCCGATCCGGACGACGACCGGGTGCTGGTGTTCCGCAACCTCAACGGCAGCTTCGACCAGCGGTTCCTCCTCGGCGACCAGCCGTCATACGTCCGGCCCGACTTCCTCGCCGCCGGCGACCTGACCGGTAACGGCGTGCCCGACGTGCTGCTCAGCAGCTACGGGCAGGGCACGGTCTCGGTGATCCGTGACGGCAAGAACAGCCCCGCGCCCCGGCTCGAAGGGCTGGGCGAGGCGTTGCAGCCGGCGATCGCCGACTTCGACCTCGACGGCCGGCTCGACGCGGCCGTCGCGATCCTCGGCGAGGACCGGATCCGGTTGTGGAGCGACTTCCGCGACCCACCGGCCGGCGGCTTCCCGCCGGCTCCCCGGGAGCTGCCGTCGCTGGACCTGGGGCCGCTGACCCCGGGCCGCGAGGGCCCGCACGACGTGGACGTCGCCGACGTCAACCGGGACGGCCGTCCGGACCTGGTGGTGGTCGGCTACGCCAGCCGGGCGGTCTACGTCTTCCCCGGCAACGGTGACGGCACGTTCGGCAGCCCGGCGGTGCTCGCGGCGGGCAGCCGGCCGGTACAGGCGGCAGTGGGCCGGTTCGACAACAACCAGTCCCTCGACGTGGCCGTCCTGGACGAGGTCGACAACACCCTGCGCGTCTACCTGAACACCTGCACCGCGCCCGGGCCGAACCTGACGGTGCACGGGTTGGAGGCCACCCAGGTCATCCAGGACCTGGGCAACTCCGTCGACCTGGTCGCCGACCGCCGCACCGTCGTGCGGGCGTACGTCGGCACCGACGCGGCGACGCCCGCGGTGACGGCCGCCCTGCACGGGTTCCGGGCCGACGGTACGTCGCTGGGCCCGCCGCTCGCCCCGGCGAACCCGGGCCGCCTGCTGGTGCCGGACCGGACGGTACGGCGCGGACAGCTGGGCGGGGGGTTCTTGTTCGAGCTGCCCACCACGTGGACGAGCGAGGGAGAGGTCAGGCTGCGGGTCGAGATCAACCCGGACCGCCGCGTCACCGAACCCGACTACCTGGACAACGTGGCCGAGCGCACGGTGCGCTTCCAGGCGTCCGAACCGGTACGCGTCAAGCTGATCCGGATCGGTTACCAGCGCGACGGGCAGACCGTGCTGCCTCCCGAGTCCGACCTGGACCGGGCCGAGTCGCTGCTGCGGCGAACGCTGCCGACGAGCCGGCTGGAGGTCACCCGCGCCGACTACCGCACCGACGAGCCGTTCCGCTGGATCGGCGACGACAGCTACTACCGCGACGCCTCGGACACGCTCCCGGTGCTGAACAACTACCTGACCGCGACGGCGGGGACGCGGGAACCCGGCGTCTACCACCTGGTCATGGTGAACCGGCCCCAGATGGGCGGCCGGGCCGAGGGCATCCCCGGATGGGTGGCCGTCGGCGGGTCGCACGATCCCACGATCATCCTGCACGAACTGGGGCACCTGCTCGGCGCGCAGCACGTGGAGTGCACCGACGACCCCGACGACGAGACCGGGCGGCGAACCTACCCGTACCCGCGCGGCACCATCGGCGGGCCGGACCCGGCTGATCCCCGCTTCGCCGGCTACGACATCGGCGACTACTCGGTCGGGGCTCCGCGCCGGGTCGTCTGGGCGCCGGACACCAGCCCGCCGGTCGCCGACATGATGAGCTACTGCCGGAACAAGTGGATCTCCGACGACCTGTGGCGGCTGTGGCGCAGCCGCGTCCAGAACCCGCCCGCCCAGCAGGGCGCGACGGGTGACCTGCTGGCGCTGTCCGGCGCCGTCGGCGACGGTGACGCCACCCTCACCGGGCAGCGGCTGACCCGCACCACCGAGCGTCCGGCCACCACGCCCGGCCCGTACGCGCTGCGGCTGCTCGACGCCGCCGGGACGACGCTCGCCGAGCACCCGTTCACCCCGGGGGCGGCCACCGAGCACGCCGCGACACGTCCCTTCCACGAGGTCGTCGACTTCGTCCCCGGCACCCGCCGGGTGACGCTCGTGGACACCCGCGCCGGGCGGAACCTCGCCACCCTCGCGGTGTCGGCGAACCCGCCCGTCGTGGCGCTGGCGGGTGAGGCGCCACCCGCGTCGGTACCGGCCACCGGGCCGGTCACGGTGGGCTGGAGCGCCGACGACGCCGACGGCGGCCCGGTCACCGCGAGCATCCTGTACAGCCCGGACGGCGGTGACGACTGGCGGGTGCTGGCCTCCGGGCTCACCGGGTCGTCGTACACAGTGGACGCTGCGCAGCTCGCGGGCACCGGCGGCGCGGCCACCGGCCGGCTGCGGGTGCGGGTCACCGACGGGGTGAACACCGCCGACGCGACGAGCGGCCCGCTCACCGTCGCCGGCAAGAACCCGGCGGTGCGGATCACCGCTCCGCTGGGCGGCACGTTCTTCGCCACCGGGCAGACGGTCACGCTGGCCGCGTCGGTCACCGACCCGGAACAGGGCGACCTGGACGGGTCGGCGGTGCGCTGGACCTCCGACCGCGACGGCGACCTCGGCACCGGCGCCACCCGTACCCCGGGTCAGCTCAGCGAGGGGCGGCACGTCGTCACCGTCACCGTCACCGACGCCGACGGCCTGCGGGCCACCGCGCGTACCGAGGTGACCGTGGGCCGGGTCCTGCCGCCCGGTGGCCCGCCCACCGCCGACGCCGGGCCGGACCGGGCCGCCGTCGAGGGCGACACCGTCACCCTCGACGCGACCCGGACCACGGATCCGGACGGCGACCCGGTGACCCTCTCCTGGGCGGTGCTCGCCCAGCCGGACGGTGGCGGGCTCGGCGGCGGCCTGCGGCTGGAGGGCCCGGCCCGCACGCCGTCGTTCCGCGCCGACCGGGCCGGTACGTACCGGCTGGAACTGGTCGCCACCGACGCCCGCCACGGCACCACGACCGACACGGTGACCGTCACCGTGGCGAACCGGCCGGTCGAGGTGAGCCCGATCGCGCTCGACGAGGAGCTGCGGGTGGCCGGTCCGGTCACCGTGCGGGCCACGTTCACCGACCCGGGCGTGCCGGACACCCACCGGTGCGCTGTCGACTGGGACGGCGAGGGTCCGGCCCCGGCCACGCCCGGCGTGGTCAGCGAGGACCGCAACGAGGGCGGCTGCGTCGCCACCGGCGATCTGCGGCCCGGCGTGCACGTCGCGCGCCTCACAGTGACCGGTGACGACGGCGGAACCGGGCAGCAGACGGTACGGATCGTGGTCTACGACCCGTCGGACGTGACGGTCGCCGGCGCCGGCGCGATCGTCTCACCGGCGGGCGCGCTCAGCGCCGACGTGGCCGCCACCGGGCCGGGGGAGTTCGCCTTCGTCGCGGGCCTGGTGAAGGGCTCGCCCACGCCGTTCGGCGCGACCACCTTCCGGCTGCCGGGACGCGAGTTCACGTTCGCCGGTACGACACACGAGCGCCTGACCGTCGCCGGATCGGTGGGACGGTACGGCGGTGAGGGCACGGTGAACGGCCGGCCGGGGTACGCGTACCAGCTCACGGTCGCTGACGCCCCGGACGGACGGGACGTGGACCGGTTCCGGATCAGGATCTGGGAGAGCGACGGAGGGCGTGTCGTCTACGACAGCGGCCGGGGCGCACCGGACGATCTCGACCCGTCTCACCTGCAACCGCTGAACCAGGGCCGCGTCGTGGTCGTCGGCTAGCCCGGTGTCCCTCCCGCCGTCCGCCACCGGCAAAGGGCGGACGGCGGGAGGGGGCGCCCGTCACACCACGTCGGACACCCGGGTCAGGTTGGTGCGCTGCCAGTCGTGGTCGCCGAGAGAACGGGACAGCAACTGGATGTTGCCGTTCGCGGCCGTGTAGGTGACCTGGAGCCGGTCGCCGCCCAGCCACACCGACAGCAGGCTGCGCCCCACCGGCGGCATCCCGTCGATCTGCACCCGCTCGGCCTGCCACGTGTCACCGTCCCCGGTCAGCTCCCACAGGCCGCCGTCGAAGTCGGCGAAGACCAGCAGCCAGCCGTCGGGCGCGCCGTCCACGCCGGGCAGCCGCTGCACCGCCGACGCGCTGCACTCGGGCAGGCCGAGTTCCGCGGTCAGCGACCGGGTGTGCCAGGCGCCGTCGTCGCCGACGGCGTACATCCGGATGTCCTGCCGGTGGTCGAGGCCGAACACCCGGTGCCGCTCGCCGGCCCGGTGTTCGCCCCACACCGGCATCATGGTCAGCGGCAGCGGGTTCTCCGCCTGGGTGGCCCAGGTCAGCGAGATCTGCCCCCAGCCCTCGGGGCCCTCCCACAGCATCCGCAGGTGCTCCTCGGCGTCCCGGTAGACGATCACGTCGAGGCCGGTGACGCCGTCGACGTACCCGTAGGGCGTGCCGTCGGCCGCGACCGCGCCCTCCACCGACACGTCCTGCCAGACCCATCCCTGCCCGGGCGCCTGCGACAGCCGGATCGTCCGGCCGTCCGTGGCGCTGTAGACGACCCGCTGGGTGTCGCCGTTGCGGTAGGCGTGCGGGCCGTACCGCATGGCGGGCGGGCCGCCGCTGTCCTGCGTCAGGTCACCCCACCACCACTGGCCCTGGTCGTACCAGATCTGGTGGACGTGGCCGCCGTCTGCGGCGTAGACGTACGACGGCACGCCGTCGTGGGCGAAGAACGGCGACGGGGCGCTGCCGCGGGCCATCCGGGGCGCACCCACGTCCGCGGTGAGCCGCGTCCACGTCCACCCGTCGCCCTCGGGGTAGTGCACCACGAGGTGCCGCTCGCAGTCGGAGTACGCGACGTGGTCCACGCCGGGCAGCACCCGGATGCCGACGCCGTCGGTGAACGGCAGCCGCCCGTACATGGCGAACAGGCCGTTGCGGTCGTCGGACTTGGGCACCCGGTACCAGCTCGCGTTGCGGTGCATCACGTTGCCGCTCTTGCCGTGGTTGAGCCCGAACGCGTGGCCGATCTCGTGCGTGGCGACGTGCCGGAAGTCGGGCCCGTGCAGGTCGACGTCGAAGTACCCGTGCGCGTCCCAGTTGATCTTCCGGTTGAAGATGACCGGAAGCTGGCCGCCCGCGTCGGGCCAGCCGGGAGCGGCCCCCCACTTGGTCACCGCGTAGACGGTCCGGAACCAGCCGGTGTCGTGGAAGACCGGGTCGTCGCCGACGGAGAAGACGATGTCCGCCTGCGCCGGGTCGAAGACGCGGGTGAACTCGAACGGCCCGTACCAGTTCTCGCCCAGCACCTCGCGCCACACGTCGAACGACACCTGGATCAGCTCGTGCTTCAGCGCGTCGGTGAACTCGTCGCGGGCGTACGGCATCGTCATGTCACCGAGGTGGTAGGTCAGGTTCGTGTGCCGGAAGTGCCCACCCTGGAGGACGAAACCGGTGGTGGTCGTCCGGTCCGGGGTGCCGCAGCCCGGTGCGGTCAGGTGGGCGGCGGTGACGGCGTCGGGCCGCCCGGTCACCGGCAGCTCGTGGAACGTCTGGTACGCCCGGATCGCCGCGCCGAGCCCGGTGGTGGGGGCGAAGCCCGCCTCGGTGAGCAGCGTGGCGACGGCGTCCAGGGGCAGGTCCGCCACGTCCGGCCGGATCAGCGACACCGTGCCGTCCACCACGTCACCCACGTACGCCGTGCCGTCGGCGGTGACCGCCACCGCGTACGGGGCGTGACCGGTGGTGATCGGATCGAGCGTGCGCGGCGCGTACGGGTTGGTGGTGTCGACGAGCTGAGCGCCCTTGTCGGTCGCCAGCCAGGCCCGGGACAGTCCCGGCACGGCCGCGAGGTCACGGACGCCTGCGGCGCTCACCACCGCGCCCAGCCGTGCGCCGGTGTCCGGGTCGTGCACGCCGAACAGCGGGTGCACGGTGCCGCCGCCGAGCGAGCCGAGGTAGATCATCCCGTCGTGCGCGACCGCCACCCCGCCCGGCTGGAGGTGGGCGGGCTCGACCGGCGCCACGGTGAGCGTGCCGTCCGGGCGCAGCACGGCGAGCGCGTCGTCGGCCGGCACGAGGCCCTTGACGTACAGCGCCGCGTAGACGGTGCCGTCCGGGGCCACCGCGAGGCGGTTCGGCGCCGACGGCAGCGGCACCACGCTCCGCTGTGTGGTGTCGGCCAGTTCGATGACGTGCAGCCGCCGGTGCGCCCAGTCGGCGACGTACAGCAGGTCGGCCACCGGGTCCACGGCGATCGCGATCAGCCCGAAGCCGATCGGGATGTCGGTGACCGTCCCGGTGGCCAGGTCGCACCGGGAGACGCTGTAGCTCTGCACCCCCCGGTTCATCACGTACGCCTGCCCGCGTCCGGGGTGCCAGGCCACCGCGCGGGGCTCATGGCCGACCGCGAGGGACGGGCGGACCGGGGCGAGGGTACGGGGATCGAGGACGTGCAGCCGGCCGGCGCCGGACGCGGGGTAGTGGGCGACGAGCAGCGTCGTGCCGGTGTCCGTGACGGCGTGCACCGAGCCGGGGTCCCCGGGGGTGCCGAGGGCGACCTGGAGCTGAGGCGGTGGGGTGGGGGCGGGAGTGGTCATGACGTCCTCCACTGGACGTGAGTGCTTCGCGACCCACCGTAGGACTGCGCGCCTGACCTGCGGATTCTTCGTCGTTGATCCGGCAGTGTCGATGTGCGGGGCCTTGCCGAGATCAGTTCACGGGCGTAGGAAGAACACCACCGTCCGATGTCGAAGGAGACACGCGTGCCCACCCCCAGACGGCTCCGTCTCGCCGTGTCCGCGCTGGTGACCGCATCGGCCGTGCTGCTCGGCTCCGGGGCCGCCGCGGCGCCGTCCGCGCCCCCGGCGCCGGCCGGGCAGCGGTCCTGCGACCCGATCGACCCGGCGGCCTGCCTGCTGCCGTTCCCCAACGACTACTTCACCGTGCCGGACCGCAGCACGCCGACCGGCAAGCGGGTGCGGTTCGCGGCCTCCGCGATGCCGGCGAACGTGCTCGGCGTGCCGATCGACCCGGCCGAGTGGAACCGGCAGGACGGCTTCAGCCCCGGCTCGCCGATCCTGGCGCGCGTACCCGGCCTCGACGTCACGCGGACCCGGATCGCGCCGGTCACCGACGTCGCGCGCTCGCTGGCGCCGGACGCGCCGATCGTGCTGCTCGACGCCCGCACCGGGCGGCGTACGCCGTACTGGGCCGAGCTGGACGCGCACGCCGCCGGCAACCCGGACCGGCAGGCGCTGATCATCCGGCCGGCGGTGGCGTTGACCGAGGGCGCCCGGTACGTCGTCGGCCTGCGCGGCATGCGCGACGGCGACGGCGCGCTGATCCCGGCCCCGAAGGAGTTCCGCGCGTATGTGACCGGTGCCGGCCTGGACCGGCGTGACCCGCGCGCGCCGCAGATGAAGCGGATCCTCGCCGACCTGAGCCGGGCCGGCGTCAAGCGGCACAGCCTCTACCTGGCCTGGGACTTCACCGTCGCCAGCCGGCAGGGGCTGACCGGGCGGATGCTGGCGGTCCGGGACGGCGCGTTCGCCGCGCTCGGCCGCCGCGCGCCCTCGTTCACCGTCACCCAGGTCACCGACTACACGCCTGAGCAGGACCCGCTGATCGCCCGGCAGGTCACCGGCACCGTCGCCGTACCGTCCTACCTGACCGGCGACGGCGGACCGGGCTCCCGGCTGCACTACGGGCCGCCCGGCGGCGACGGCACCCCGCCGACGCCGAACGCGCTGCCCACACCGTCCGGCACGACGGTGGCGGCCGACTTCGTCTGCAACATCCCGCGCAGCGCGTCCGCCACGAGGCCCGCGCACCTCTCGCTCTACGGCCACGGCCTGCTCGGCCGGCCGACCGAGATCAACGCCGGCAACGTCAAGACCATGTCGCAGACGTACGACTTCACCTTCTGCGCGACGAGCTGGATCGGCATGGCCGCCGCCGACGTCCCGTACGTGGCGGGCGCGTTCACCGACCTCAGCGCCTTCCCCGCGGTGGCCGACCGGCTCCAGCAGAGCTTCCTGAACTTCCTGTTCCTGGGCCGGACGATGATCCACCGCAACGGGTTCGCGGCCCACCCGGCGTTCCGCGACGCCGCCGGTCGGCCGTTGATCGACGTGGCCGGCGGGCTGCACTACGACGGCAACAGCCAGGGCGGCATCAACGGCGGCGCGCTCACCGCCATCGCCCAGGACTGGACCCGCTCGGTCCTCGGGGTGCCCGCGATGAACTACTCCACGCTGCTGCAACGCAGCGTCGACTTCGCCCCGTTCCAGACCGTCATGGACGGCTACTACCCGGACCGGATCGACCAGCAGATCGTCTTCGGCCTGCTGCAGATGCTGTGGGACCGGTCCGAGGCCAACGGGTACGCCCAGCACATGACCGACCGGCCGCTGCCGCGTACCCCGGCGCACCGGGTGCTGATGCACGTGGCGTTCGGCGACCACCAGGTGTCGACCGTCGCGGCGGAGGTGCAGGCGCGCACCGTCGGCGCCCGGCTGCACACCCCGGCGCTCGCCGACGGCTGGTCACCGGACGTGCGGCCGTTCTGGGGCATCGCGCCGATCCGCCGGTACCCGTACGCCGGTTCGGCGATGGTGGTGTGGAACAGCGGCGCCGCGTACGCGCCGCCGCCGACCAACCTGGCGCCCGCCGGACCGGAGTACGGGGAGGACTCGCACGAGTTCCCGCGCGCCCAGCCCGGGGCACAGCGGCAGAAGGCGGTGTTCCTGCTCACCGGCAAGGTGATCGACGTCTGCGCGGGCGGCCCCTGTCCGTGACGTGGCCCCACCGGGGCACGGCCGGCGCGAGCGGTTCGCGCCGGCCGTGCGTCCCGGGTGTCAGTCCCGGTGCCCGGGGCCGGGCTCCAGGATCCGGGCCAGCCAGTCGGCCTGGGCCCGCCGGGCCGCGGCCGAGACGCGCACGTGCGGGAACAGCGCCGCGAAACCGTGGAAGCCGCCGGCCCACATGTGCAGTTCGGCCTGGCCTCCGGCGGCCCAGATCCGGCTCGCGTAGGTGACGTCCTCGTCGCGGAAGACCTCCGCCGTCCCGGCGTCGATGTACGTGGCCGGCAGGCCGGACAGGTCCCCGGCGAGCGCGGGGGAGATGTAGGGGGAGACCTCCGCGCCGGTCCGGTCGCCGAGGACGCTGCGCCACCCGAACTCGTTCATCTCCCGGGTCCACACGCCGTCCGGGCCGGTGAACTGCCGGCTGGACGTGGTGTCGTTGCGGTGGTCGAGCATCGGGCACGACAGCAGTTGGGCGGCGACTGCCGGTCCACCGAGGTCGCGTGCCATCAGCGTGACCCCGGCCGCCAGGCCGCCACCGGCGCTGGCGCCGGCCACGACGACACGGTCGGGGTCGATGCCGAGGGCGGCGGCGTTGTCGGCCACCCAGCGGAGGCCGTGGTAACAGTCGTCGACCAGGGTCGTGCCGGTGGCCTCCGGGGCCAGCCGGTAGTCGACGGTGACCACGACCGCGCCGAACCGGTCGAGCCACTCCAGCGGGATGTCGATGTTCGAGAAACGGTCTCCCCACATCATCCCGCCGCCGTGGATCCAGTAGACGCAGGGCGCTCCGGCCGCCTGCTCGGCCGGGCTGAGGACGGACAGCGGGATCGGCGTTCCGTCCGCGGCGGGGACGGTGACCTCACGCCGTCGCACCGCGCGGTCGCGCAGGTGGGTCTCGATCGGTGGCTCAGGGAGCCGGCGTACGAATTCGATCACCTGGGGGCCCAGGGGTGGCATGGACGGCAGTTCGGCCAGGGCTGCCAGGAACTCGGGGTCGAGGCCCGGTCGAGGGGAGTTCATCAGAGGGTCCTTCCGGTGGCGGGGATCGGGGCGGGCCGGCGGCGGCAGCCGGTTCAGAAACGCGCCTTCCCGCCGACCGGAACCGCGTCCGTGTACGTCGACTCGCCGGCCAGCAGCGGCTGGAGCCTGGCGACGAGATCCTGGGCCTGCGCCCCGGCGAAGAACCGGCGGTGTGCCTCGGCGCTGGTCCAGCCCTCGACGACGTGCACGACATCGGGGTCGGAGGCCGAGCGGGACACGAGGAAGACGAGGCAGTCCGGATGGGGCAGGGACGGCGCGCCGAGCAGCAGGCCGACCAGGTCGTCAGCCCTTCCCGGCCGGGCGGTCATGGTGGCGTGGAACCCGTGGCGGACGGTCATCGCAGTGCCTCCTGAATTGTCATATCCGGGCTCGTCCCGGAAATCCGACGACTCAATGGAAGCAGCTTGAGCAGGTGAAACGTTAGAAGCATGCTCGCGAAGACTTGCCTGATCCTACTCAGCTTGCGAGGATCGGTCGTGCTTTAATCGGTGGGTGGATCTGGCTGAGTTGCGAGCGCTGCTGGCCCGTCACGCGCGGCCGGACATGAGCACCGCCATCGACGGTGTGCTGATCTCGAAGGTCGAGCGGCAGAGTCCGCCGGCCACGTCGATGTCGGGCACCGTCATGGCACTCGTCGCCCAGGGGGCGAAGCAGATGGCGCTGGGCGACCGCGTGTACGAGTACCGCGCCGGTCAGTACCTCGTCGCGTCGGTCGATCTGCCGGTCACCGGCCGCTTCACCCGGGCCGGCGCCGACTCGCCGGCACTGGGGTTCGGCCTGGTGCTGCACCCGCCCACGGTCGCGGAGTTGCTGTTGCAGGCGGCGCCGGGCGACCTCCCGCCCGTGCCCGGCGCAACGCCCTCGGGCCTGGTGGTCAGCGACGCGCCGGACGAACTCGTCGACGCGGTGATCCGGTTACTGCGGCTGCTGGACCGGCCCCGGGACGTCGCCGTGCTCGCGCCCCTGGTCAAGCGGGAGATCCTGTGGCATCTGCTCACCGGGGAACAGACCGGGGCCGTCCGGCAGCTCGGCCTGGCCGACAGCAGCCTCAGCCACGTCGCCAGGGCGGTGCGGTGGATCCGCGACCACTATGCGCAGTCGTTCCGGGTGGAGGAGCTGGCCCGGCTGTCCGGAATGAGCGTGTCGGCCTTCTACCGCAACTTCCAGGCCGTGACGGCGATGAGCCCGATCCGTTTCCAGAAGCAGATCCGGTTGCAGGAGGCGCGGCTCCTGCTCGCCACGCATCCCCGCGACGTCACCGGCGTGAGCGCGCGGGTGGGATACGAGAGCCCGTCGCAGTTCAGCCGTGAGTACCGCCGCCAGTTCGGGGCGCCTCCCCGCGAGGACGCCGCCCGCCTAAACGGCGCCACCCGCGACCGCGTTCCCGCGGTCGTCTGACCGCAGACCTACGCAACTCCGCCGCCGTCGCGAACCCGCTGCGCAGCGTGCCGGGGGACGCCGCCTACCTGCACGCCCTCGTGAACAGCCTGCCCGGACCGGGCTGATGTCCTAGGACGGTCGAGAGGATGTGTCGGCCGCGACGGCAGCACGTTGGTGGAGGAGGTCTGCGTCTCGCGGCGGATGCGGGCCGCGGGGATGCCGGCCCGGATCGTCCGGCGGCGCTTCGTGCATCGGGGATCCGCGATGCTAGCCTGCCCGTCTGGTATGGACAGTCTTCTCGACCGGGTTCAAGAGTGGATCGATGACGGATGGTTCGGACGCCCGGCGTCCGCGGCACCACGCGACGTCCGGGACCACGCCCGTGACCGGCACCCGAGGTGGCCGCGGATGACGCGTACCGCACCGGCCGTCGTCCGGGCCGCGCTCGCCGCCGTCGTCGCGTCGGCGGTGCTCGCGCTGACGCCACTTCCGGCGTCGGCGGCCCGCCCTGACGGTGAGCCCGTCAAGTTCTACACGGTCGAGGCGGCCCACCAGGGCGAGCCGGAGAACCTCACCGAGATCGCGGAGCGGTTCCTCGGGGACGGCGCGCGAGCGGCCGAACTGTTCGCGCTCAACAGCGGGCGGATCCAGCCGGACGGCGGCACCCTCACCGACGGCGCCCGGCTCCGGGCCGGCTGGGTGCTCGTGCTGCCGTGGGACGCGTACGGCAGCGAGGTCCGCCAGGGCGTCCCGCCGGCCCCGAAGCCGGCACCGGGTACATCCACACCGGACAAAGGGCAGCGCACCGCCGACGGTGACGCGGCCGCCCGCCCGCCGAAGGGGTGCCGCACCGTCGCGACGTCGCGCGCCACCTCGTCGTGGGCCGGCCCGCGCGTCGCCGCCGACCAGGCGTGGGCGCACAGCCGGGGCCGGGACCAGCTCGTGGCAGTCGTCGACTCCGGCGTCGCCGGCAGCCTGGCCCCGCTCGCCGGCCGGGTGACGACCGGCGTCGACCGGGCGACCGGCGGCACCCGCGGTGACACCGACTGTCTCGGCACCGGTACGGCGATGGCCGGGCTGATCGTGGCGCAGCCGGTGAAGGGGTCGGCGGTCGCCGGCGTCGCGCCGGACGCGGCGGTCATGCCCGTCCGCGTGGCGGGCAGGACTGCCGGCGCCTCCGCCGCGGCCAGCGCGGCCGGCATCCGGGCGGCGGTCGGCTCCGGCGCCTCCGTCATCGCGGTCGGGCCGCAGGTGGACCTCGGACAGGCCGAGGTGGTGACCGCCGTCAACGAGGCGGTCGACGCGGGCGTGGTGGTCGTGGTGGGCGCCGCCGGCGAGCAGGAGCCGGCGGATCCGGAGGTACCGCTGCGCGATGCGGTGCTGCGCGTGGGCGGGATCGGGCCGGACGGGGGTACCGCCGGCAGCTACCGGTCCGGCGGCGTGGACGTGGTCGCGCCGGGCGTCGACGTGACAAGCCTCGGCATCACCGGCACCCGGCCGGTGACCGGCACCGGCACGCACCACGCCGTCGCGTACGTGGCGGGGCAGGCGGCGCTGATCCGGTCGGCGTACCCGGACCTCGACCCGGCGCAGGTCCGCAACCGGGTGCTGAAGACGGCGAAGACCACCGGCGGCCTCGCGCCGGAGATCGACCTGACCGCCTCCGTCACCGCCGTGCTGCCCGAGGAGGCACCCCGGGCGGAGGCGGCCGAGCAGACGTCCGGCTCCACCGCTGGGATCGGCCGGCGGGCGGCGTTGCTGGCGCTCGCCGGGCTGGCGGCGCTCGCCGCCGTCCTGCTGGGCCTGCGCG